>JAADIG010000119.1 GCA_013151445.1 Actinomycetota bacterium | reverse complement strand
ATTGGTGCAACGTTGGATGTCAGTCCGGCGTGTCAGGAGCGTGCGACACCTTCCGTGCGACACCTTCGGCGCCGACTCCTAGATCGTCCCGCCGGCCCGTGACGCATCGTAGATGGCGCCTACTGAGGCATCCAACATGGCATCGAAGTCCCCAGTGCTCTGTTGCACCGATAGGCCCTCGGTCAGGGCTCGGGAGAAACTTGCGACGACCCCGGCGTTTCGCGCCAGGCGGGAGTTCGCATCCGTGCGCGTGTACCCACCCGACAGAGCCACAACCTTGAGAACCTTTGGGTGGCTGACAAGGTCGGCGTAGAAATTGTCCTCATCGGGGAGGGTGAGTTTCAGCATGGTCCGCTGCCCATCGGTGACGGTACCGAGGTTGCGGAGGATCGCTGATCGTAGGAGCGCCTCGGCTTCGGCTTTCTCCGGGCTGTGGATGTCTATCTCCGGCTCGATGATTGGCACCAGGCCGGCTTCCAAGATCTGTCGAGCAATGGCGAACTGCTGATCTACGACCGCATCGACGCCGACACGATTCGCCAACTTGATGACGGATCGCATCTTTGTGCCGAAAACATGTTTGTCCCTGGCGTGATGGAGGAGTTCGTCGAGGTTCGGTATCGGCTTCATGATCTGGGCGCCATCGGACTCATCGGCAAGACCCTTGTCCACTTTCAGGAAGGGAACGACGCCCTTGGTCTCCCAGAGGAATGTCGGCGTTGGCAGGCCTTCGATGCTCCGATTCATGGTGTCTTCGAACAAGATGGCCCCCATTATTCGGGTGCCATCAAAACTCGGGCTTGTCATGATTCGGGTTCGCATGACATGGATGAGGTCGAACATCTCGTCGTCAGTTGCGTAGGCATCCGGTTGAATGCCATAGGCGAGCAGTGCCTTCGGTGTACTTCCCCCGCTTTGGTCAAGGGCAGCAATAAAACCGCCCTCAGTGCTGACTCTGGCCAACTGTTGCGCGTTCATCGGTTCCCCTGGCTTCGTCGTTAGGCGTTTCCGGTCATCAGGATAGAGCCCGATCGGTCGGCCGTCACAACCGATTCACTGCCGTGCCATCGAGACCCGACAGGTCATACTTGAAGCGGCAACAGGCGGTTGATGTGGTCGCGACCACAAGGCCTGGGTGGAGGAATAGCGCAGTGACCGTGCCGCACATCGTCGTCTTTCCGATACCGGACCGGCCCTGGGTAGTGAACTCGGATGCCCGAATAGCCGTTTCTGTTCCCCTGTGGACCCGTGCGTGGGCCTCCCGGATTCCGATCAGTCATTGCGACGCGGGACCAATCGTCGGTTAAACGCCCGACGCCCGCAGCAGGTTGAGCGCACCGTCGGCAACGAGTTGTACCGATAGTGCGGTCAGGATGATGCCAAGTATTCGGGTCGCAACGTTGATGCCGGTGCGGCCGAGACGACGATTAATGCGACCCGCAACCCGCAACGTAAGCCAATCAACCATGATGACTACTGCCGCGCTCCCGAAGACGATGGCAACGTAGGAGGGTCGGCGGCCAGCTTCGCCGAGAAGGACGAGCATCGTTGTCATGGCCCCGGGGCCGACGAGCAGGGGGAGCGCAAGCGGGAACACGGCGACGTCCTCCCGTTCGACGGCGTCCTTCGCCTCTTCCGGCGTGGTCCGTGCCCGCTGGCCCACCACCATGTCCCAGGCCAACTTGAAGAGGAGCAAACCGCCGGCGATCCGTAGCGCATCAAGGCTGATCCCGAGATAGTCGAGCAATGGGCCGCCGAAAAGGCCAAAGAGTGTCAGGATCAGCACTGCTGCGACCGAGGCCCGTCGGGCGATGCCGCGGCGTTCGTCCTCGGTGTAGTCCGACGTCACCGTCAGGAAAATAGGTACCAGGCCGATCGGGTCCATGATGACGATGAACGCCAGGAACGAAGTCGCCGCAAACTCGATCATGGGTTACTTCGCCGACCAGTCGAGGACGACTTTGCCGCACTCACCGCTGCGCATGACGTCGAGAGCCTCCTCAAAGTCAGCGGCGGGGAAATGGTGCGTGATGACCGGTGAAACGTCGAGGCCCGTCTGGAGCATCGACGTCATCTTGTACCAAGTCTCAAACATGCGTCTCCCATAGATTCCGCGCAACGTGAGGCCCTTGAAGATAATGTCGGTCCAGTCGATCGGAGCGGCCTCCGAAGGTGGGATGCCAAGAAGCGCAACGTTGCCACCATGGTTCATCGACGTGATCATGTCGTGGAGTGCTCGGAAGCTGCCGGACATTTCGAGTCCGACATCGAAACCTTCGGTCATCCCCAGATCTGCCATCGTGTCGGCGATGGAGGAAACGCCGACGTTGACGGCGCGATCCGCACCCATCGTTGCGCTGATCGCAAGTCGGTAGTCGCTGAGATCGGTGACGGTGATGTAGCGGGCTCCGACGTGGCGGGCAATCGCGGTCGCCATAATTCCGATCGGGCCGGCGCCGGTGATCAGGACATCTTCACCGACGAGGTCAAATGTCAGGGCCGTGTGGGTTGCGTTGCCAAGGGGGTCAAGGATGGAAGCTATGTCGTCTGGTATCGAGTCTGGCACGGGGAAGACGTTCGTTGCGGGCACCGTGACATACTCCGCAAAGGCCCCGGGTCTACCAACTCCAATGCCGACGGTGTTGCGACAGAATCGTCGGCGACCGGCACGACAGTTCCGGCAATGACCACAGGTGACGTGACCCTCCGCTGAAACGCGTTGCCCCACATCGAAACCTTCAACAAGTGCGCCGGTCTCAGCAATCTCACCGACGAATTCGTGGCCGATGGCCAGTGGTGTGGGGATCGCCGCCTGTGCCCACGGATCCCATGAAACGATGTGGAGGTCGGTGCCGCACAGCGATGTCTTGGAAACGCGAATAAGCACATCGTTGGGTCCGTAATCGGGGACGTCGATTTCTTGGAGCCACAGTCCTGGTTCCGGTTTTGCCTTGACGAGTGCCTTCACGAGATTGCACCAAACGTCGTGCCGACCCGGGTAAATGCAGCAACCGCGGTGTCGATCTGGTCGAAGGTGTGGGCCGCCGACAATTGCGTTCTTATGCGGGCCGCGCCAAGAGGGACAACCGGAAACGAGAACCCGATGACGTAGATGCCCTCGTCGAGGAGGGCATCGGCCATGTTCCCTGCGAGTGCTGCGTCACCAACCATGACGGGCACAATGGGGTGGCCGGAGCCAGCAAGTGTGAAACCCTGTGCCGTCATTGCCTGGCGAAACCTTTCCGCGTTTGCTGCGAGCCGTTTGCGAAGCTCGGGCGAGTCCTCGATCAGGTCCAGAACGGCTAACGATGTCGCTGCGATCACCGGTGCGAGCGAGTTTGAGAAAAGATACGGGCGAGACCGTTGGCGCAGCCATTCTATGATCTCGCCTCGACCTGTTGTGTAACCACCGCTTGCCCCACCCAGCGCCTTTCCCAATGTGCCAGTGACGAGGTCGATTCGGTCCTGGACCCCCCAATAGTCGGGTGTGCCGGCTCCGTTGGGTCCAACGAAACCAACCGCGTGGGAGTCATCAACCATTACCAGAGCACCATAGGAGTCAGCAAGGTCACAGATCGCGGGGAGGTTGGCGAGGATGCCATCCATTGAGAACACACCATCGGTTGCGATCAGCTTCGTGCGTGCCCCGTCGGCCTCGCGCAGGCAACGTTCCAGGTCGCCCATGTCGTTGTTGGTGTAGCGGAACCGATTCGCTTTGCAGAGACGTATCCCATCGATGATGGAAGCGTGGTTGAGCGAGTCGGAGATGATTGCGTCGTCGGGTCCAAGGATCGTTTCGAATAGCCCCGTGTTCGCATCGAAACACGACGAATACAAGATCGTGTCGTCGGTTCCGAGGAACGCCGACAAACGACCCTCGAGGTCCTTGTGGATGTCCTGTGTCCCGCAGATGAACCGAACCGATGCCATGCCGTATCCGTGGCGATCGAGTGCATCGTGGGCCGCATTGATCAGGGTCCGGCTGTTAGCCAACCCAAGGTAGTTGTTGGCGCAGAAGTTCAGCGCCGTCGACCCGTCGGTGAGGGTGATCTCCGTCTGCTGGGGGGTCGCGATGTAACGCTCCGCCTTGTAGAGCCCCTCACTCTTGAGCAGGGCAGTGTCGGATGCGAGTCGTTGTAGGAATGTGGTGTCCATGGCGGTACCTCCGTCGTGAAGTCTCACAACTGAGCGGCCGCACGTCAACCGCAGACGACATCGACCGGTCCCTCAGACGATGTCTCGGTCGGATGCCCACACGGCAAGCTCGTGGCGTGACGATAGCTGTAGCTTGCGCAGCACTGAGGACACATGGGTTTCGACGGTCTTGATGGAAATGTTGAGCTTGCGGGCGACCTGCTTGTAGGCGAATCCGCGAGCGATGTGGCGCAACACCTCCTGCTCGCGGGGAGTGAGGAGATCAAGTTCCGGGTCGATGGGTGTCGGGATCTGGCGCCCGAAGGCGTCAAGTACAAATCCGGCAAGGCGCGGGGAGAAGACTGCGTCTCCCTCGGCGATGCGACGCACCGAGGCGGAAAGCTCCGCCGGTGCGATCGATTTCGTGACATAACCGCGAGCCCCGGCGCGGATCATGGCGATAACGTCCTCTGGGGCATCGGAGACGCTGAGCGCCAGAAACCGAATGTCAGGGTGTGTGGAGAGGACGTCTGCCACCACGCGAACCCCTCCACCACCGGGCATGTGGACATCGATGAGCACTACATCCGGTTCGCTGGCCCGGATGGCGTCGATAGCCTCATCGACCTCGGACGCCGACCCGGCAATTTCAAACTCTGGACCCATCTCTGACAAGACACCGGCGAGGAAGAGCTCGTGGTCGTCGACCAGGAAGAGGGCAGTCATATCGGACTCCGTTCGGTGAGGGATAGATGGACTTCGGTTCCTTCATCTGTGCTGTCGATCTCGGCCGAACCACCGTGGCGCACCATTCGCCCGATGATCGAGTCCGACAAGCCTCTGCGCCCGTCGGCGACGGTCTCAATGTCAAAACCACAGCCAAGGTCGGTGATCCAGATGTCGGTCGTTCCGCTCCGGCTCTCCGCGTAGACGGATATCTTGTCTGTCCCTGAATGTTTGGCGGCGTTTGTCATAGCTTCCGCCGCCGCTCGAGTCATGGCTCGGATATCTTCGGAAACATCGACCTCGCCGACCACGATCACGTCGATTGGGACGTTGTAGGCAGCCTCGACTTTCGACGCGGCGTCCTGGAGGGCGACGGATATCGCCCGCGGTTCGCCGCCGACTCGCTCGGCATACAGCCACTCTCGTAGTTCGCGTTCCTGGGCCCGTGCAAGTGTCGCCATCTTCTTAGGGTCGTCGGTGCGCTGAATCAATGCGAGAGACTGAAGAACCGAGTCGTGGAGATGGGCTGCCATATCCTCGCGTTCCTCAGCCCTGATCCGCTCCCGCCGCTCCGCAGTGAGGTTGCGCGAGATCCGCCATACCGATGGGCCAAGAGCGAGAGCGAATCCGGCTGTCGTAACGATAATGGCGAGCAGCACTGGTCCTATATCGACGGCGGTTAACGAAGAGACAAGGATCAACAGTCCAAAACCCATCAAGGCGGCTCCACCGATTGCGCGGAATCGGCTCTGCTCATTGCTCGCGATTGCCTCAATCAAGGGGACATCATGACGGTCGGAGCGGCTCCAGATTGCCGCGGCACCAAAGGAGAGCAGCCCGATCGGAGCGGTGGCACCGGGGAACCACAGGCCTGTCGTACCCAGCCCGTAGAGGATGCCAACGAAGACGAGAGCCAGGCCCAAACCTTGTTTCCTCGTGACCGGAGGGCGTTCCGGGAGCGGTTTTGCTGACAGGCTCAACAGGAAACCGACCACATACAGGACGATGCCGACACCGCCCGCCGCCGCGAGGGTGGCAAATCCGGCGCGTGCATACGACGGGCCGATTCCGAGTCGGTCCCCTACACCCGCAGCGAAACCGGTGAGGAGGCGGTCCGATTCGGATCGCGGAATCTGGACCGCAAGCCGGATCGCGTTGATGTCGGGCGTCGGAGCTGCTTCAGTCATCTGTCGATAATGTCACAGGTCGGGACCCGCCTCAACCGGGAACCACCCTGGGTTGGTCCCTCGGCGGTCTCAGGGTCAACTCAGGGATGTACCCGATAGACGGGTCGGCACTATTGGGGCATGGTGGTCTCGACGGACGATGGTGATGGAGGAATCACGCGATGTGGGAACGACCCGTGAATCGCAAGTTGGTGGCCGGTGTGGCGTCAGGCATTTCGGATGGCATGGGGATCGCCAAGATTTGGGTGCGGGCTGCGTTCGTGATCCTTGCGTTTGCAGCTGGTGTCGGGTTCATTCTGTACGGAATCGGGTGGCTGGTTATGCCGCGCCAGGGTGCCGTCGACTCGATCGCAGATCGGATCGTTGACCGGGCGAACGAACCGAAGGAATGGGTGAGCATCGGACTGGTGACACTCGGTGTGCTCCTCCTCGCCGGGAACCTCGATTTGGTATCGAGCGACGTCATCTTCGCCGGGGGACTCATCGCGATCGGTCTTGTGCTGTACACGAACAATGCGCGCGACGACACCAAGCCGTCCCCGTCGGGTGGGTCTCCACCGGACGTAACTACATCGTCGGATCCGGGGGAGGACACTGGCGAGGAGTCAGGGTCCTTGGATGATGATGCACCGGTCGAGGCCGGTGCATCATCATCGTTTGTTGACACGGACCCCGACCAGGTGGTGCACCACAATGTCGTCCCGGCAGGGTCTGTGTCCGAGCGCATCGGGGTCGGTACTGCGGTGGCAGACGGGCGAACGAAACAGCACGCGGCACGGTCCGAGAGGAGACGCCGGCGACGGTCGGTACTCCCGCGTCTCACCTTCGGGGTGCTGCTTCTCGCTCTCGGCGGGTTGGGTATGTACCACGCATCTGGAGGGTTCGTGAAGGACGTCGACTACGTTGCCGCCGCTCTTGGCATCGTGGGTTTCGGGGTCCTTGTGAGTTCGGTGTGGGGGAGGGCGCGCTGGCTTGTGCCCATCGGTATCCTCCTTATGCCGGTCGTGTTGATCGCAAACCTGATGCAGGTTTCGATCATCGGGCGGTGGGGAAATTTCTCCGAAGAGGTGCAAGATGTGGGCAGCCTCAACGCGAGCTATCGCTACGGGGGTGGTGACGTTACGGTCCAGTTGAGCGACGCTCTTTGGGCATCGCTCGAGAGCGATGTTTCGGCGGATGTGGCCCTCGGAATGGGGTCGTTAACATTGTTTGTCCCGGCTGGTGTCAACATCGTGGTGGCATCCGATATTGGGCTGGGTACGTTCGAAACGCGTCGTTTCTCAGTTGACGTGCCCGGGGCCATCTACTCCACCGGCGACACCGACATCGGCCATCCTTCCCCCGAGCACCTATCGGTACGAGTCGTTGCAGGGGCCCAGCAGATCTACCGCCAGGCTGGGTTTCCCGGTCCGACACTCACGCTCAATGTCGACCTGGGACTCGGCAACGTGAGCATCTATCAGACAGACACCAGCGGAAGAGACAAGCAGGTCGGCGATGAATGAGCGGCACAGTTTCTCGATCACAAACTTTGTCCTTGGTGGCGCGATGGTTGGGTTTGCGGTCCTCGCACGGTATGGCACGGGGAGACGGCCGGCGGCCGAGTGGCCATGGTTCCTGGGGTTCGTGATGGTTGCGTTGGGCATCTCCCTCGTACTGGGGGCGTTGCGCACAGAGGGCGATGAACAAGATCCGCGGGAAGTGGGTACGTCCGAGGCGGCGATCTCGGGAATGGTCGAGACATCGCAGGAGTTCCAGTCCCATGGCCCCACGGAATCTACCGAAACTTCTGAATGATCCAGCGACCACGGTTGCGCTCGTCGGTGCGACTGATAACGCGACGAAATACGGGGCGACGATCTACCGCAACCTGAAGGCGAAGGGGATCCCCGTGTTTGCGGTCAACCCGAATCGGGACACCGTCGACGATGATGCGGCGTATGCCTCGCTCGCCGATCTGCCACAGGCGCCGACGATCGTGAACCTCGTGGTGCCGCCGCGGATAGGTATCGGTGTGCTGGCGGAAATGGCGGAGCTTGGATATGAGAACGTGTGGTTCCAACCGGGTGCCGAATCGCCCGCCGCGGTTGCATTGGCTGAGGAACTCGGTCTCAACTACCTCGTCGATGCCTGCACAATGGTGGTCGGACGCGACCGACCCGCGTCTAGCGTTTCCGGGTGAGGACACGGATGGTCCATCGCTGCACTAGATTCTGCTGATGGAACATCTCGAACTGCACACACAAACCTGGGGCTCGGGTGATAAACAGGCCCTGCTCGTCCATGGACTGTCATCAAACGCCGCAGGGTGGTGGCGTCTTGGACCCGACCTCGCCGAACTTGGATACACGGTGACGGCCCCTGACCTACGATCTCACGGAGAGAGTCCACGGTCCGACGATCTATCGGTCGTGGGTTACGCAGCGGATGTGCTTGCCCTCGGGTCCCACTGGGATTTGGTGCTGGGTCACAGCCTCGGTGGCGCAGTTGTCCTCGCTTGTGTCGAGACAGATCCGGGATTCGCCAAGACCTTGATCCTCGAAGATCCAGCCATCAAAATGGAGGACAACCCCCTTATCCGGGAATGGTTGATGGATGTCTTCAACCGACCACTCACGACCGAACAGATCGCACTCGATAGCCCCCGGTGGCACATCGAAGATGCTCGGGCGAAGGCAGAGGCTCTTCGACAGTCCGGGCCCGACACCGTGGACCGCACACTGAATGCCCCCACCTGGGATGGATCTCGGATCCTGGCATCCCTTGCCATCCCAACGCTGTTGCTCGGCGCCGATCCGACGCTCATGGCGCTTGTCCCTCCGGAGGTTGGCAAGGCATTTGCGGCGGCGAATTCCCTCATCAAATTTGAGACGATCACAAACGGAAGCCATTCCATACATCGCGATGAATATCGCCTATTCTGGGATCGGGTACGGGATTGGTTGACGACCACGTCAGCTGCAGAAAACGAGACGTCGGACGCGACGTAGATTTGTAGGAGAGACGATGGTTGTTCGGGGCCCGCTGTCTGAAGATATCGCGCAGGAAGAATTGACGGACAAGCTTGGAAGCGTCGCCGGTGTCGCGAACACCGAGGTCGAAATTGGGGGCGACGGCAAACAAGTTGTACGACTCTTCCTCGATGGCACGCAGTCCCCCGAGGACGTTGCCAAGGCCGTCGAGGCTGCGCTCAAGACAGCCCCCGTCGATCCCCCCGTTGCCATCACTCCAGCTAAACCAGCCGAAGTGCGGCGTCAGGGACTGGGTCGTGGACTCGAGTCCCTGCTTTCGCCAGCGGGAGTGGCGGGAACCGTGCAGCGTCCGGAACCTCAGGTGCAATACTCGACGACCTCAACGCAGCTCGCCCTGGTGGCAATCGAGGAGTCAGTTGAGGGCATCGTGGTCCGCGCCCGGGACACCCTCGGTCGCGATGCGGTCGCCAAGGTTGACGGCACCTCAGCAGGATTGAACTACGCCGTCACGCATGCAGTAGCCGAACTCGCAGGCCAGGCCTCGGCACCCGAGGTCCTGGCCGTCGAGGTTCGCGACCACGATGCCGCATCGGTCCTCACTGTGCTCCTGCGTACCGCGACAGGCAACCAAGTTGCGGGGGCTGCCGTGGTCGAAGCGGGAATGCCCTTTACCCTCGGGCGAGCCATATGGGTCGCGCTCGCGTCCGAGTAACAGCGAGAGGCGGGCACCATGTTGCAAGAGATAGCCTGCTCATCGTGTGGAGAAACCGAAGAGCTCTCCGGCGAGCGTATCGCTGGGGCAATCTCGATGCGTTGCAACGCATGCGGTGAACGATGGGAGCGTGACCTGACACCAGCGTGTCGATCGTGTGGTTCCAAGGATCTCGTGGCAGTTCCGCATGCGATGGTTGAAAAGAGTCGCGGCACCCAGCTCTCGGTCGTCGGGACCAGGATGATCAATCTCTGTAGCACGTGTGAAGCCGACAGCATCGAACAGTGGCAGCGCAATCGTCCGAACCCATTGATGCCACGGGTGCTTCCGACCGTTGGTGACATCGACGACGTACTCAGCGAATAGCGTCCCAGCTGTTCGAGACCGAGGTTGGGTACAAGCTCGGTGCATGGCACTCGGTAGAGCCGGGGCAGCACCGATTAGTTGGCGACACCGTCGGCGCGTCCGAGCACGTGTTCAACAGCGATGGTGATAACGACACGATCGGGGCTGTCGCCCGCGGGTCGGTATCGGCGTTCGAAGGCCGCAACGGCCTCGGCGATTTCGTCTGCACCGGTGTGCACGGATGCTGGGCCTTCGAGCGAAAGCCAGCGTCGGCCATCGACCTGACAAACCGCGGCAAATCCCGTGCGAGCAATGTTCTTCACCTTCTGGGAACCAGCGTTCGTGATTATGCGAACGATTCCCGAGTCGTACGTGAACGCTATCGCAACGCTGTGCGGTCGACCCGCACCAGACAACGTGGTCAGGGTCCCCAAGTGGCGTTCCGAGAGGAAAGCTGTTTCTGCTGACGAAAGTGAGTCTGGTCTTCGTGGCAAGAGGCACCTAGTGGTTGATGGCCGGGTTCGGAGAGCTTCGACACTACCCGCAGTTCGATACCCAGGTGTCTGCGTGCGAACATGGCCCGGTGAACCCGACTCGTGAATCCATCGAAGCGTACTACCGAGGCCTCCAATCGGACCTGTGTGACCGGCTAGCGCGGCTTGACGGTGGCGCAGGGTTCGGTGTCGACGAGTGGATCCGGCCCGACGGCGGGGGAGGGACGACTCGCGTCATCTCCGGTGGGGACCTGTTCGAGAAAGGTGCCATCAACGTCTCGGCGGTTTACGGCCCGATTCCGGCTCAACTCGGAGACAAGATCGGAGCAGTCGGAGCGCAGTTTTTTGCGACCGGGATCTCGATGATTTTCCATCCGCGCAATCCGTTTGTGCCGACGATGCACGCCAACCTTCGATACTTCGAGATCGAAGACGGAACCGCGTGGTTCGGGGGTGGCCTCGACCTCACGCCCTACTACCTGTTCGAGGACGACGCTGAGCATTTCCACACCGTGTGCAAGCAAGTGTGCGATCGGCACGAGGTTGCTGGTTACACCACGATGAAACGAGCATGTGATAGTTACTTCTATCTCTCCCATCGCGGCGAGGCGCGTGGCATCGGCGGGCTGTTCTATGATCGCCATGCGGTCGATCTTCCCGATCAGTTTGTGTTCCAGCAGGAGCTCGGAGACTCGTTGTATGAGAGTTATGCGCCCATTGTGGAGAGGCGGCGCGATACCTCGTTCAGTGAGGAGAACAAACGCTGGCATCGGGTGCGACGGGGACGGTATGTCGAGTTCAACCTCGTGTGGGATCGAGGTACGAGGTTCGGACTGGAGACTGGCGGCAGAACCGAATCCATCCTGGTATCGATGCCTCCCGAAGTGTCCTGGGAGTACGCTGCCGTGCCGGAGTTGGGGACCGCAGAGAGAGACCTGCTCGATGTTCTGAGAGGCGAACCTCGCGACTGGGCATCGTAGATTCGAAGTCCGCGCCGCGGGGCGATACCCTAACCGCAACAGTTTCCCGACGAGCGGAGTACGCGTCTATCGCTGACGTACGACTTTCCGGCATAACGTTTGCTCATCCAGCAACGCCATCTGATGTTCGTGCGTCAATGGCTGTCAGCCGTGATGAGCTTTTGAGCGCGTACCGGAAGCTTGCCGACACCGGGGAGCAGGCCTTCATTCTGTCTACGTGTTTGCGCTTTGAGGTTCTGGTGCCCGGCGACGACGCTGATCTCGAGCGGGTCCTCAAGACGTTGCACGGAGACTGGGCCGGGACGGCCACCGGTCTGCAACGATCCGACAGCGAGGCGCTGTGCCATGTCTACAGGGTGGCGTCGGGTGTCGAGTCACCGGTGATTGGTGAGGTCGAGATTCTTGCCCAGGTCCGCGAGTCGGTGGGTGTCGCTCGCGAGGTTGGTGCACTCCACGGGTCCTTCCGTTCACTGGTTGAAGGGGCGATCCATGCGGGTCGGGCCGCGCGCGAAGAGCTCCCGGAGTCTCCGCATGGTTCCTTTGCTGCGATCGTGGCACAACTTGTCGGGCCCCACGGGGAGGTGGCAGTTTTCGGGGCGGGAACGATGGCCCGATCTGTCGCGACTGCGCTTCAGTTCCTGCCCGCGCCACCAAGTATCGCCATGTATGTGCGGCGCCCCGACGAACTCATAATCGAAGGTGTGCTGGTGCGTCCCATGTCGGACGCCGCCGCTGCGCTGCGTTCGTTCCCTGCTGTTGTATCCGCAACGTCGGCTCAGCACCGGCTGTTCTCCGTTTCGGAGATGCGTGAGGCGATCAGCAATCGGGTCAAGCCGCTGACGCTCGTCGACCTGGCCATGCCACCGGATTTCGAACCGGGTGATGTTGCGGGCATTCGCTACGTCGGCATTGACGAACTAGCGGACCGGGCGCGGCGGTCGCCGCGCTCATCGGCGGCAGACCACCTCATCAGTCAGGCAGCCGTCGAGGCGATCTCGCGGGTCCGCAATCATGAAAAGGCGGGACCGGTTATTTCCGCGATCATGGTTGAGGCGCGACGCGCTGTTGCAGAGGAAGTCGACCGGTTTGCGGGGCGCCTCTCCAACCCAGCTGACCGGGCCGTGCTCGAGCAACTCGCTTCGACCGTGTCGAAACGGATCCTCCACCGGCCGGTCTCGTATCTCTCGTCGGGAGAAGAGGGCAACGAAGCGTCGGACGTCATTGCCCGTGCGTTCGGTGTGACCGATGCCTGAGCTGCGGCTCGCAACGAGAGGATCTGATCTAGCGCGAGTCCAGACGGAATGGGTAGCGCGCAAGCTCCGTCGTACGCACCCGGGGTTAACGGTGAGCATTGTCGTTATCGAGTCCTCGGGGGACCGTGACCGGGAAAGCCCCGTGGTCACCCTGACCGAGATGGGGGCGTTCGTGCGATCGCTCCAGTACGCACTTCTCGATGGCCGCGTCGATGCAGCGGTTCATTCCTGCAAAGACCTGCCGACCGTGTCGCCGGAGGGCATCACGATCGCTGCGTTCCCACAACGGGCAAACCCCTTTGATGTACTTGTCGGAAGGCAGCTTGACGATCTTGACGTCGGTGCGACGGTCGGAACGGGCAGTCCGCGCAGGCGCAGTCAGTTGGCCTTCATTCGCCCCGATCTGAAGTTTGTGGAGTTGCGCGGCAATGTCGACACCCGGATTCGCAAGGTCCGTGACGGTGAGGTCGCCGCCGCAGTGCTCGCCGCGGCCGGTGTCGAGCGACTAGGTCTCGAGCACGACATTGCCCAAGAGTTCACGCTCGCAACGATGATCCCAGCGCCCGCACAGGGTTCGCTCGCGGTGGAGACGATTGCTGGGACGGATGCCTTTGAACGGGTCGTGGCGATCGACGACCCGCATGTACGGGCAGTCACCGAGATTGAGCGACTCCTACTGAGCGAGACGGGTGCCGGGTGTCGTTCGGCCCTCGCTGCGTATGCCGTTGTAGATAACCAGGGCGTTACTCTTCACGGTTTCACAGATGACGACGGGGGTCCACGACGGGTCGTGGTGACAGGAGATTCGGGTAGCGCCGCGGTCGCCACCCTCATTGAGGAGCTCCGGCTTTGAGTGTCGGTCCGGCATCTCATGGTCCGCGGGTCGCGGTGACAACGAGCGTGGACCGTTACGATCAGCTCGCCGGCCCTCTCGATGTCGCTGGCTGTGTTCCCGTGAGATTGCCATGCATCGAAATCCATAGAGTGGATCAGGCCACAATCGCAGCCGTGCGCGAGGCTGCGGCGGCAGCCGACGTTGTGGTTCTCACCAGCCAGCGGCCGGTCCCGACTGTGTGGCCCGACGGTATGCGTGGGATATCGGTTCTCGCCGTCGGTGAGGCCACCGCCAGGATTGCCCGGGATGCCGGTGCCACGATCGTCGGTGTGGGGACTGGCGGGGGACTTGAGCTTGCCGCCCTCCTTATTTCCACGACCGCGGGGAAGAAGGTTGTGTACCCCCACGCCGGGGGGACAGCGGACGCCATGCGGGCCATGCTTGAGCGCAACGCCCAGGACCTCGCGGCCTACGAGGTCTACCGCGTCACATCGGTTGCGCCACCTCATGACCCCGTCGATGCCGTCATGTTCGCAAGCCCGAGTGCTGTGCATGGATGGTTTTCTGCCCGCAAGCTGGACGACGTGGTAGTCGCCGCGATCGGCGGCACGACCGGTGCAGCTTTGCGCGAACATGGTGCATCAGCAGACGTTGTTCCGGACCGACCAGGATTCCTTGGCTTGGTGGCCGCGACCGCGGCCAGGCTCCTACAGAAAGAGACATCACCATGACAGCGTTCCCATCCCGTCGTGGGCGGCGTCTTCGGATGTCGTCGGCGCTCCGCCGGCAGTTCGCCGAAACTCGCCTCGACGCCGCCCAGTTCGTCCTGCCCGTATTCGTCGTCCCCGGTACCGGCGTGTCGCGCCCCATTTCTTCAATGCCGGGCAACAATCAGATGTCGGTAGACATCGTGGCGGAAGTTGCCCGCCGCGCTCAGGACGTGGGTGTCGGCGGCATCATGTTCTTCGGCATCCCGGAAACCAAAGATGCCGAGGGGACCTCGGGATGGGACCCGAATGGGCCGGTGCCTCGCGCCTTGGAGGCCGTGGCAGCGGCGGCGCCCGAACTGGTGCGTTGGGCTGATGTCTGTTTGTGCGAGTACACCGACCACGGACACTGTGGGATCGTCGTCGACGGCATTGTTGAGAACGACGCGACGCTGGGGTTGTTATCGAAAGCCGCGGTTGCCTACGCCAATGCCGGGGCGCAGGTGGTTACTCCGTCGGACATGATGGATGGCCGAGTCACCGCGATTCGGGGAAACCTTGACCGTGCGGATCACCAGAACGTCGCAATATGTGTCCACGCCGTCAAGTACGCATCCTCGTACTACGGACCGTTCCGCGACGCTGTTGATTCGTCGCTGCAGTCCGGAGACCGTCGGTCTCATCAAATGAATCCCCCGAACCGGCGCGAAGCCCGCGTGGAAGTCCTGGAAGATGTTGCGGAGGGGGCGGATATCGTGATGGTCAAACCTGCGGGACCGTATCAGGACATTATTCGCCAAACACGAGACATCGTCGACGTTCCAGTCGCCGCGTATCAAGTCTCCGGAGAGTTTGCGATGATCAAGGCAGCCGCGGCCAACGGCTGGATCGATGGGGAACAGGTCATGTTGGAGTCACTCACCGGCATTGTGAGGGCGGGCGCCGACGTGATCGCCACGTACTTTGCTATCGACGCCGCTGAGGCGCTGCAATGAATTCTCGCGATTGGTTCGATCGCGCACAAGCGGTGATGCCTGGCGGGGTGAATTCCCCGGTGCGCGCCTTCAAGGCCGTCGGAGGTGTCCCACCCTTCATCACATCGGCGTCCGGGGCCTATCTCACCACGGTCGAAGGTGACCGACTGATTGACTTCATCTCGTCATGGGGAGCCATCGTGTACGGGCATGCGGATCCGGACATCGTTCGTGTGATCTCTACGGCCGCGGCCAATGGGACATCGTTCGGTGCCCCATCGCCGGGAGAAGTGGAAATTGCCGAACTCATCGCCGCACTGGTCCCGTCAATCGAAGTCGTGCGCCTGGTGAACTCCGGGACCGAAGCGACGATGTCTGCGGCCCGTCTTGCCAGAGGTGCGACTGGGCGCGATGTCATCGTGAAGTTCGAAGGCTGCTACCACGGGCACGCCGACGCATTCCTCGTGCAGGCGGGCTCGGGAGGAGCCACCTTCGGTGAACCGAACAGCCCCGGTGTACCCGCCGGCACCGTATCGACCACCCGCGTCGTAGCTTTCAACGACATGGCGGCCGTCGCTGATGCACTGTCGCCGGGCGACGTGGCGGCCATTATCGTCGAACCGGTGGCGGGCAATATGGGTGTGATTCCTCCTCGCGAAGGTTTCCTCGAACACCTCAGATCGCTCTGTGATGAGCACGGCACGTTGTTGATCTTCGATGAGGTGATGACGGGTTTCCGTGTCGCCCGGGGTGGGGCTCAGGAGCTCTACGGGATCACTCCCGACCTCACCTGTCTCGGCAAGATTGTCGCTGGTGGGGTCGCGGCCGCAGCGTACGGTGGGAGAGCAGATCTCATGAGACTGATCTCGCCCGACGGGCGTGTGTATCAGGCCGGGACGTTGGCCGGGAACCCCCTGGCCGTGGCTGCTGGCCTCGCAACCCTGCGTCGCATCCAAGCTGATGACTCTCTTTACGATGACCTCGAACGGCGCGGTGCTCACCTCCAGAGTCGTCTGGAACGGGCCCTGGTCGAAGCCGACATCCGTGGATGCGTCCAGCGCGTTGGTGCGATGCTCACACTCTTCTTCGGTGTGGATAGGGTCGAGGACTGGTCGGATGCGAGCCGGCTCGACTCCGAAACCTTCGCTCGATATTTCAGGGCGGCGCTCGACGGGGGAGTGATGCTGCCGCCCTCTGCGTACGAGGCAATGTTCCTAACCGCGTCGCATACGGACGACATCATCGACCAAGCCGCAGATGTTCTTGTCGCCGCGATCCACCGGGCTGCCTCTTGAAGCTGCTCGCCGCGCTGCGAAAAGAGCCCCTGAGCAGTCCGCCTCTTTGGATGATGCGCCAAGCGGGCCGTTTCCTCCCGGAGTACCGGGAGCTGCGGAAGAAACACAGTTTCCAGGAGGCCGTCCGCAGCCCCGAGATTGCGGCGGAGATCACGCTTCAGCCAGTACGAAGGTTCGGTTTCGACGCCGCCATCCTCTTTGCGGACATCATGACCCCGCTCGAAGCAGTCGGGGTAGAAATGACTTTCGACCCGGGCCCACGTCTTGCGCCGATGACACTTGCCCAGATTGCTGAGCTTCCCGAACTCACACCGGATCGGGTGTCACACGTTGGTGAAACGATCCGACTGGTTCGCAGCCAACTACCAGCCGAGGTCGCTCTCATCGGTTTCGCCGGAGCACCCGTCACCCTCATGGCTTACCTGCTTCAGGGCGGGGGGTCCAAGGACTTCGTGACGCTGCGGGCAGCGCTCCGGGACGACCCGGTCGCGGGGCGGGCCGCGGCGGAAAGTCTCGGGCGGGCCATGCGTACGTATCTCGCAATGCAGATCGAAGCGGGCGCCGACGTGGTGCAACTCTTCGACACCTGGCTCGGCGTGTTGGACGTGGCGACCGCCCGCGACGTCGGACTCAGCGGAGCGCATCAGGCGCTGTTGGGCCTTGGCGTCCCGCGAATCTACTTCGCTCCCCATGCGCATCACGTCCAACCGGAGATGCGTCGCGTTGCAGCCGATGGATATGGGGTGGATTGGCGAGAGCCTCTTGATACACAATGGGATCGCATTGGCAGCGACGTCGTTATCCAGGGCAATCTTGACCCCGCAACATTGTTATGTGGACCTGCGACAATTCAGTCCGCGGTTGAGGACATTCTTCAGCGTGCCGCTGGGCGAAGCGGACATATCTTCAACCTCGGCCACGGTATCGATAGAAATACACCGATCGAGCACGTCACGGCGATGGTTCGTGCCGTCAGAGGAGACATCTGATGCGAGAGTTTGCCGAACCGCTTCCTCCGATTCCCGGCCGCGTTGGTGTCGTTGTTGCCCAGCTTGGCGGGCCACGGGATCTTGGTGAGGTACGTGGGTTTATCAAGGGCATCTTCACCGACCCGGATGCGGTACCGATTCGTGGGGGAAGCGCAGTCCGTAAGACGGTAGGAACCGTGATTGCAACGTCGCGCGCACCCATGGTGAAAAAGTACTATCGCCTCATCGGCTCCGGATCTCCGATTCTCCCAATCACCCAATCACAGGCGCACCTGGTCGGTGAGGAGCTACGCAGGCGAGGTCACGACGTCGTCACGGCTGTCGCCATGAGAAACGGTCGCCCCGATACCCGCGACGCAGTCGAGCTCTTGCAGAGGTTGCGCGCCGAGCATCTCGTGATGTTGCCGCTCTATCCACAGTTCACATTTGCGACCGTGGGGTCCGCGGAAAAGGAACTCCGACGGGTGCTCGGTGGGGCGAGCCAGTACGAGCCGATCGTGTTGCGGTCCTGGCACGACCATCCGAGTTATCTTGACCTCCAGGCGCGACTTGTAACAGACACGATCGAACAGTTACCGGAGGAAGAACGCGAGGGTGTTGCGGTCCTCGTATCGGCGCACGGTCTTCCGGTCAAGGTCGTCGACAGGGGAGATCCGTATCCCGAAGAGACCGAGCGCACGTTCTCAGAGGTGATCAAGCGGGTTCCATACAATGTTGATGCACGCCTCGGTTACCAATCTCGCACCGGCCCCATCAAGTGGATCGGCCCCGGAACGGAAGAAGTGATCAACGACTTTGTTGCCGACGGCCACAAAACAATCATCATGTGGGCGGTGACGTTTGTCTCGGACCACATTGAGACGTTGTACGAAACCGATATCTTGTTCCGTGACCATGCAATCGCAGCCGGGATCGAAAAGTACCTACGGGTCCCGGTATTCAACGATATGCCCGAGGTAGGGCCTATGCTCGCAGACGTCATCGAACCAATCGTCGTTGACGCCGGAAGCGGAACAGGAAACCCCCCAATCCACACATGAACCGGACCGAAGTAGTTGTCATCGGCGGTGGCCTTGCCGGCCTGTTCGCCGCAATCGAACTTGCGCAGCGCGACGTTGACGTCGTCGTTGTCGAAGCAGCTGACCGAGCTGGCGGCGTCGCCAAGACGATCACGGACTCGGGATATTTGCTCGACGCCGCGGTCGGTTCTTTCTTGCTGCCCCATCCGCATCTCACCCCAATGTTGTCCCGGCTCGCTGTCGAGATTGTCGCCGCTGACGAATGCGCGAGTCGTCAATGGGTGGCACACAAACAACGGCTGCGGGCACTCCCGAGGACACCGGGCCAGTTTGTCCGCTCATCGGTGGTCGGGACGGCGAGCAAACTGCGGGCTGCCTGCGAACCGTTGCTCGGGCGAGAGTCGACGACGCATAGAGACGAGTCCCTGAGCCAGTTTCTTTGCCGCCGGTTTGGCAGCCGGAGCGGCACGACTGCGGCATGGCTTGCCGCGTCGGGAATCTTCGCCGGTGATCCGAACCTGTTGTCGGCTTCCGCCGCGTTCCCGAAGCTCTACGACCTGGAGCAGCAGTCCGGTTCGGTCGTACGGGCAATGGTGGGCTCGAAGAAGAGGCGCTCCGTTGAAGTACCGTTGCCACGGCTTCACGCACCAACCGGCGGCATGGTCGCTGTCGTCGGGGCTTGTGCGGACATACTTGGCGAGCGGCTGCATCTGCGCACGAAGGTCGGCTCGGTCGAGCGGATCGGGCGCACATGGAAGGTCGAGACGTCGGACGGCTCGTGGGAAGCGGACGACGTCGTTGTCGCGGTTCGGCCCGAGCAGGCGGCGGGGTTTGTGCCGCGTCCGGTAGCGAAGACGATGGCGGCGACCCGTTCGGCACCCGTGGTTGTCGTCGGCGTTGGTGGGAGGGCGGCCGATCTGCCATTCCCGCAGGGTTTGGGATATCTCACGATGCCGGGAGAGGGTCTTCGCACCGTCGGCGTCGTGTTCGAATCGGCGATGTTTGCGAACCGGGCACCACTGGGTCATCGCATGGCGAAGGTGGTTCTTGGTGGTGCTCGGAACCCACAGATGGTGGAGTGGTCCGACGAGCAGTTGGCGCGTATCGCCGTCGAGGAACTGGCGTGGACATTGGATCAGACGATCGAGGCTTCGTGGCTTGCCGTAGTGCGACATCGTTCGGGCATTCCCCAGTACGAGATCGGACACGCCGAACGTCGGGCACAGACCACCGAGGCGCTTGGCGATTTTCCGGGATTGCGACTCATCGGTTGGGGGTATGACGGTATCACGATAGGAGATCGTGCCCAGGAAGCGGTCGAGTTGGCGGATACGATCACAGGTTCCAACACCACGGTTTGATCGGCCGGGCATGGTTGTGCACTACACTTGCGCACCGTTGCGCACCGCTGAGGGCGTTTAGCTCAGCCTGGTTAGAGCGCTTCCCTTACAAGGAAGAAGTCGGCGGTTCGAATCCGTCAACGCCCACCCTCGAAACACCCCATAAAATGGGGGTTTCGTTAATGAACACTGGGTTTTCGGCGTGCCTAATGTCAGAGCCCATTTCTCGTTATTTCCCGCGAATTCTCACTATTTCACACCCTCCTGCGCCCTTTTCGCGCCCTCGGATCTGTTTTCGCCTGCATACTGCGACCGTGTGTGCTTACGTTCGGGTGCAGTACATCATCGACCCACTGAGGACACTCTGATGGCGATACCCGACGCAGACATTCGCTCAGTAGCCAGGCACGAGGCAGCGCACGCGGTGATCTGGTGGTGGTGGGTCAATCGCCCGGAGGGAATGGACTACGGCTCATGTGGTTGGTTTGATTGCACGACAATCAGAACGGACCCCGAGAGACCTTCGCGACGCGGGTATACGCATATGGACGCGGGAGCGATTCTGGAATATGCCCACTGGCGCTCCCACCTTGAACACTTGCTTGCCGGCATTCTTGCTGGGCCGGAGTCCAACAGGCTTCTCGGTATCCACGATGGAAGCCACTACGACGAAACGGCTGCCCCACAGTACGCCAAGCGATGGTTAGCCCGGCACGACAAGACAGGGCGTGTGGCGGACAGTATCGTCGACGAGGCGATCGACCTCATCAGGCCTCAGGTAGCCGTGCTGCTACAAACACTGGAAGTCGTGGCGATGGTCAGCGCCATTGCCGATGCGCTTTTGGACCGTGAGACGCTTACGGGCAAGGACGCGATCGAGATCATGAGGGACGCTCTCGGTAACCTCTGATGGTCACAACACGAACTCTGGTGGGGTTTTGCGCATGAAGCTAGTGGGTCTTGGGCTGAATGCAGTCGGCTTCGTCATCATGGCGACGGGCATCGCGAGGAAGTCCAACATTCAAGAGTGGGCGCATAGAGTTTGGAGCTCCACGAGGGCAATAGTGCACTCGTCGCGGGAAAAGATACGGAATGCGGCCGATCACTCGAAGACTTGGGCAAACGATCGGATGGAACAAGCATGGAGGGCATGGCAAGCAGCTCGAGAGCTTGTAGGACTGCCAAAGAATGCGCGGGGTTCCGTCCAAACGCGAGCAGAGACCGCTACCTCTGCCAGTGGCACCAAAGAGGAGGCTCCTCCGAGTCCAGAGCTAAACCAATGGAGGATTGTCCAGATCGAAGAGCGCGCGAAACTCGCTGACGCGGAGGCGAAGCACTCCGACATACTCGTGCTAGTCGGAGGGCTGGTCGCCTTTCTCGGGAACGTCGTCTTAGCCATGTGGACATAACGTGGACCAGGTCGGGTGCCGCACCTCCTGCAGGAGGGGTCTTACTGGCACCCAAGCCGAAGGACACCTCCCGCGCCCTCCTACAGATCATCGACTCGAACCCCGGAGTGAGCGCCTCCGTCGAGCAGTGACGATCCCGAGACCCATTCAGAAGCGGACTATGGCGTCGATGTGGATGGAGTGGGTGGCGGTGGCGCGTCCACTGAGCCCAGGACGAAAACTCCTTTGAACCCGTACAGGAGCTCGACGGCCCAATCGTCAGCCTCGAGGTCACTGAATGGCACCACCACGGTGTTCTGCCCTGGGATTTCGAACGAATAGAACTCGGAAGCAGGGAGGTTGTCAACAACGAACTGGAAAATGCATGCCGGATTGAAAAATGGCTCGACTTGGGTTCCCAGAGCAACGTCACGAGCTCCAGTGAGAGGGACATAGGCCACTTTCCCGCCTACCAAGGTCCCTACGCCGACTACAGTCCCAGCGACGTCTGAAACAATCACTTGCGCCGTCGCGTAGATACCGGTGTAACGTCCTCCGATGCCCACGGGACAATTAATCTCAGCGGCGGCCTGCCGAATGCTCAACCAGTAGCCTTCAGAGCAACCTGCGTCGAGTCCCGATTCTCTGGTCCCGGAGCAGCCGTCGCCCGATTGGCCGCGGGCGTCGGCTTGGACAAGCCTGATCACCCCATATCGCCACTCGCCACCCACCTCAGTGACCCCGACTGTCCCATTGATCGAGTAAACGGCATCGTCGTCTTGGTTCTCGGGTTCGGTCGAACACGCAACCCCGACGAGCGAAAGGAGCAGGAGCGCGATCGTGAGGCTTCTCATGGCGATACCGTACTGGTAGTTGCATGATCCGCGCCAGCTGTTCCGATGTGACGTTTTGGTGGGTCGGGTGCCGTGCCCCTGCAGGAGGGGTCTTACCGGCACCCGAAAGTATCGAGGCCGTTGTCGCGTTCGGTGGCTGATCGAGCCACCACTGGACCGGGGACTGTTCGTCATCGTCACCCGACATCGGGTCTTTGACAATGGCGGCCACGTTCCCGGGAGTCTCGGTAGAGACCCCCGGTCCGGTCGTGACCCGGATACGGTCCTGGTCGTGAGCGAGGACCAATGGGCGGTGGTGGCGACGTTGAGGATGACGAACTGCCGGAAGTCACCCAACGCGACGATGAAGTTGTTGGCGGTTGCGGCGACGTCGATCTCTCCCGTATCACGCATTGAGGGCGACTCCTCGAACGGTTTGCGCAGCAGTTCACCGTCGGCGAACAGTGGCGGCTCGGACCCGGACGGGTTCTAGAAGCGGTGGATCGTGTTGTAGGTCGATGATCCTGCGAGCCAGGTCGCGTTACGGTGGAACCGTGGGGGGAGTGCTTCGATGAGTGCGTAGACGTTGCCGGCTGCAAACATTTCGACTGTGGTGGGTGCGACTTCCAATCCGTCAACGCCCACGTCGGATTCGGCCTTCGGCCGAAACCCTAACGGGAGGCTGTTGCGCGTTCCTGGGGAGGCTGCTGCGCAGCTCCGGGGAACCGGGCGCCGTACGCTGCGTTCCTTGGGATTTGCTGCACAACTCCAAGGAGCTGCTGTGTGTCGTGCGGCGAGATGGGTGGGGTCTTGTAGGGGCTATGATTCCGCAAAAGTACGTGTTGGCGTACTGTTTCCAGTAGATTTACCTGGGCGAATCGGATGCACCGGCATCTCGGCTTCGGTCCGAGCATGAATGTTCGCCAAATCCCAACGAAAGCACTTGATGTCCGGCAACTCGATCTTCACCATGAACGACACTGCAATCGTGTCAATCGCTCATGTAGATGCCCCGGAAGTGGTGCCCTCCTCACGGTTTGATGACATCCTGGCGGACACCTATGACCGTGTTGGTGGTTTCCCCGGCATGCTGCAACGGTTTGCCGGTATCCAAGAACGACGATGGTGGCCAGAAGGACACCTCTTCACTGATGCTGCGACGGCCGCCGGCGAGAAAGCCATCAAAGCGGCTGGTGTACGTCTCGAAGATATCGGTCTTCTCATCGATACCTCTGTGTGCCGCGACCGGTTGGAACCATCGTCTGCGGTGACGGTCCACAACGCACTGGACCTCCCAAGCTGGTGCCTCAACTTTGACATTGTCAACGCCTGTCTGGGTTTCGTCACCGCGATCCAGGTTGCGGGGAACATGATCGATAGTGGCCAGATCGATTACGCGCTGATCGTTGACGGAGAGGGCAGCCGGTTCTCCCAAGAGACGACACTCGCCAGACTGGTTCGTCCGGAGATCACCATTACCGACCTGTTCGACGAGCTCGCAACTCTGACTCTTGGTTCGGGCGGTGCCGCCGCGGTCATCGGTCGCCACTCCGAGAATCCGGGGAGCCACAAGGTCGTGAGGGGAGCGGCACGTGCCGCGACCATGCACCACAAACTTTGCGTCGGCGACCTTACTCAAATGCGGACCGACAGTCGTTCGCTTCTCGACGCGGGCTTGCAGGTGTCAAAAATGGTGTGGGGTGACGCCGACGACTGGGGATGGCGAGACGCCGACCGTTACATCATGCATCAGATCTCCCAGGTCCACACCCGATTGACCTGTGAGACCCTCGACATCGACCCGGCCAAGGTTCCGCTGACGTTCCCATTCTTGGGCAACGTTGGGCCAGCATCGATTCCGATAACTCTCTCCCTTGAAGCCGCTTCGCTGACACCAGGCGACCAGGTACTGCTCCTGGGTGTGGGGTCGGGCATCAACACATCGGTGATTGAACTGCGCTGGTGACCACCGGCCCCATGTCGTCCGCCGAACTCCCACCCGAGGGCCTGCCCGGTCTCGACCCGCAGTGGTCCAGGTTGATCGAGACCCCAGACCTCGACGGTCACGACCGAACATGGCACGTCCTCGATAACCAGATAGAGGACCCTCGGCTGACGTTGCTGTGTATCCATGGCAACCCGACGTGGTCGTACCTATGGCGTGACGTAATTGCACAAGCTCCGGCGGGAGTCCGTGTCATCGCGGTTGATCAGCTCAACATGGGGTACTCGGACCGGACCGGAACCTTTCGGCGATTCGACCAACGTATCAATGACCTTTCGGCATTGACCGACGCACTGGGACTTGTCGGCCCGATCGTCACTGTCGCTCACGACTGGGGAGGTGCCATCTCCCTCGGATGGGCCGAACGCCACGTCGATCAGCTTGCCGGAGTTGTCCTGACAAACACTGCGGTCCATCAACCAGCAGCGTCTCGTGCGCCGACCCTGATCCGCCTGATTCGTGTTCGGGGCCTGTTGCATGCGATCTGCCA
>JAADIG010000001.1 GCA_013151445.1 Actinomycetota bacterium | reverse complement strand
CGCTCCTCGAACGCCGCCGATGTCGGGTTGCCGATGCGGGTGTAAATGTTGCCGAAGGTTTGAAGTGCGAACAGGTCGGCGGCGTGTTGGGCATCGTCGAACACATACGACGTGGTCGCATAGATGGGCATGGCCCGGGCGCCGGTCTCAGGGTCGGGGCGTTGGCCCGCATGGATCGAGCGGGTGGCGAACCCGTAACTGTGGGCGTCTTCGGTCATCAGCGCACTCCGGTGGGTAAATGATCGACGTCGAGGGTAGCGGCGTCGGCGGGTGGAATCTTCGGCTTGGTGAACATGCCGCTCCAGGCGTTGGCGAGCCATCCGGCGATGGTCAAGAAAATGATGAGGTCCATGGCGTACGTCCGGGAGGGTTTCAAGCGGGGAGTGAGTGTTGGGTGCCGAACCCGTTCGGGTCCGGCACCCAACGGTGCTTACGCGAGCTCGATTGTTAGTGGCACCACTCGGCTCAGTGTGTGGCCGACGGGCGATGTCGCGACAACCTTGTTGTGTAACTCGGTCACCGCAGCCTCATCGGCGTCGGTCTTGATGTGCACCGTTGCCCGCAATGTCTCATACCCGGCATTGCCGTCGCTGAGACCGAGGAATGTCTCCAGATTGAGTTCACCCTCAACATCCACCCGTAATTCATCGATCTGGATACCAGCCACCGTCGCATTGGCTGAGTAGCCGATGGCGAGGCAGGCCCCGAGTGCCCCGATGAGCTGCTCGACAGGGTTCGGTGCCGAGTCGTCGCCGCCGAGACCCGCCGGTTCGTCCGTTGCGTACGGTGTGAAGTCGCGAATCGTGGTGGTGGTCCGGAACCCGCCGTCCCAGGTGGTCGACGCCTTCCAGGTCGTATCACCCTTGGTAGGTTCGTCCTGGATCGTTTTGACGAGAGAGCCGAGGGCTCCGAGGTTTACAGAGTTCAATGTAGTGAGTGCAGTTGTCATGTGTGTGTCCTATTCAATATGACCAGGACGGTCAATCGGAATGAATGTAGAACGCCGGAGCTCCCTCTCGGGTGGTGGCAGTTCTTAGGAGCGCAGTGAAAACACGCTCGGGTTAGCCACCCGAGAGCAAGGCATGCACATACACATGACGAAACGACGCGAAGAAACGACCGAGGTGGATTCGAAGTGATCCATGATCTGTTCCTTTCGTCGTCGAGGTGAGGTCTGTTGACCCGTTGGCGTGAAAGTGAAGCACCCTTTCGCGAGTAAGTCAAGACTGGTCGCCGGAACCGTGTGTTTCGGCGTCAGCTCGTGGCCGTGTTCGATGCGATAGCGCCACCCTTGCGCCGCCATTCGGGGAGCCCCTCCTCCAGGCGGCGGGCGGTCCGTCCTTCTGCCATGAGCATGCGCACCGCCTCATCAGCGTAGACGCAGTAGGGGCCACGGCAGTACGCGACGATCTCACGATCCTTCGGTAGCTTGGGGAGAAGTTCGTCGAGACGGTCGGGCGGTACTGGTATGGCGCCGGGAATGTGACCGGCGTCGTACTCGACAAGCGGACGCACATCGATAAGGAGCATGCGATCGCTGTCGAGTTGTTTGCGAAGCTCGCGCTGACTGATCGTCGGCACCTCCGATCGGTCTCCTAGAAACCCGTCTGCGAGGTCGCCCATCGTGGCGAGATGGCGTGCGGTGACGTCGCGCAACGCCGCCCACAGGTCAAACACCCTCTGGTCGGCGAGTCGGTAGTAGATGCGGGTGCCGTCACGGCGAGTCGCGAGTAACCCGGCCCGGGCGAGCGTGCGCAGGTGGTGCGATGCGTTGGCCACGCTCTGCTCGATGGCATCTGCGATGCTCTCGACGCTGCGTTCACCCTGCGCGAGCAGGGCAACGATCTCGACCCTGCGGCCGCTCGCCATCGCGCTAGCCACTGCTCCGAATCCATCGAAGAGGGCATTCTTCGCCGAACGTTGTCCGACCGTTGATTGAGGCGTCATTGTGTCTCCCGTGGGGTCACTCTAGTACATATTCAAATGATCTCTTGACAACGAGTCAATGCCACGGTTAGCATCCTCAAACGATCTTTTGAATAAGGGGAATACCTCATGAATATTGTGCCAATTATTGACGCTGGGTTAGGAAACAGCAGCTACGTTGTCGATCTCGGCGACGGCAGCGCTCTTGTCGTCGATCCTGAACGCGAACCCACACCGTATCTGAAGACGGCTTCAGACCTCGGCCTACGACTGCGCTTTACTGTCGAAACTCATCTTCACGCCGACTTTGTATCCGGCAGTCGTGAGCTTGTTGCGGAGGGTGCAACCCTGGTAGCACCTGCCGGTAGCAACCTTTCCTTCGAACATCGCCGGTTGGGAGATGGCGACGAGATCGACCTGGGTGGGCTCACGATGCGTGCGATCGCTACCCCCGGGCACACACCCGAACATCTCTCGTATCTTCTGATCGATGGTGCCGATCCGGTCGCTCTGTTCTCGGGTGGCACGCTCATGGCAGGAGGTGTCGCCCGGACCGACCTGTTGACCCCGGAGCTTTCCGAACCCCTCGCCCGAGCGGCCTATCGCTCAATCCGGGACCGCCTGCTCGTGTTGCCCGATGACCTTGTTGTCTATCCGACACACGGTGCCGGTTCGTTTTGTTCCGCTGGGCCAACCGACGATCGGACGACCACCATCGGTCGAGAGCGGCGTACGAATCCACTTCTCGCCGTCGCCACCGAAGACGAGTTTGTCGAGACCCTCTTCGCTGGACTGGGGTCGTACCCGACCTACTTCGGACGGATGCGTCACCTCAACCAGGCCGGGCCGACCGTCCATGGTGGTGCGCTGCCACAACTTGCTGGCCTCACTCCCGCTGATGTGGTCGAACTTCAAGACAGCGGTGGCCTTGTCGTGGATGTGCGGCCGATCGATCGGTTCGCTGCCGGGCATGTGCCCAACTCGCTCTCGATCGAGATGCGCGACCAGTTCGGAACGTGGCTCGGTTGGATCGCTGACCCTGACCACCCGATTGCTCTCGTTGTTGACGAGGGCCAGGACGTTTCGGCTCTGGTGTGGCAGATGCTCAATGTCGGGTTCGAGATCCCGGTTGGCAGGCTTGCGGGCGGCGTCAGTGCCTGGCGTGCAGCGGGGCATGCGGTGGCAACCACGGCTCTCGTCGGTCCTGGTGGTTTCGATCCAGCCGCGACGATCCTTGATGTCCGTCAGCTTTCAGAATGGGCGGACGGGCATCTCGCACAAGCCACCCACCTTGAACTCGGGGACATCCCCGCCCAGGCCGACCGCTTCGAACGCAACGTACAGGTGCACTGCGGGCATGGACAACGTGCAATGACGGCTGCGAGCCTTCTCGAACGAGCCGGTGTCGAGGAGATCACGGTATCCACCGGTGGTCCCGATGAAATAGCAACAGCGTTGGTCGAAGCAGCTCGTTCTCGGTGAAAGAACCACGGGCGCACGATGTAAGGCTCGGTCTGCGAGCCAACCTCGCTCAGTTCTCACTCCTCGTGGGTGTGAACGCCCTCGTCGGCGGCATGCTGGGACAAGAACGGACCGTCCTTCCGCTGCTCGCCAGGGACGAGTTCGGTCTTACGGGGATCACCGTTGCGCTGACGTTCATTGTGGCATTCGGGTCCGTGAAGGCGGCGACGAACTTCTTTGCGGGGACACTGTCGGACCGGTTCGGGCGCAAACCCGTACTCGTCGCCGGCTGGATCATCGGTATTCCCGTGCCCCTGCTCCTCATTTGGGCACCGGCGTGGGGATGGGTCGTGTTCGCAAATGTGCTGCTCGGTGTCAACCAGGGACTCACCTGGTCGACCACGGTGATCATGAAGATCGACCTTGCGGGCCCGAAACAGCGTGGCCTCGCAATGGGTCTCAACGAGGCTGCGGGATACCTCGCAGTGTCTGTCACCGCTCTGCTGACCGGGTTCATCGCGGCGGAAGCCGGGTTGCGACCCGAACCGTTCTACCTTGGCATTGCCTACGCCGCTCTCGGCCTTGGACTATCGACTCTTGTTGTGCGTGAAACGCGCCACCACGCCACATTTGAAGCTGCGAACCACGAGCCCCGCGACGGTGTCCGCGACGACCTCTCAAGCCGTGAGGTGTTTCTCCATACGAGTTTCAAGGAACCGTCGCTTTCGGCTGCGAGCCAGGCCGGTCTTGTGAATAATCTCAACGATGGAATGGCGTGGGGGCTCCTGCCGCTGGTTTTCGCCGCTGCTGGTCTCTCGGTGGGGCGCATCGGCGTGCTCGCCGCGATCTATCCGGCGGTGTGGGGGTTTGGTCAGCTCGCCACCGGTTGGTGGTCGGATCGCGTCGGCCGCAAGCCGCTCATAGTCACCGGCATGTGGATCCAGGCCGCGGCCATCGGTCTCATCGCCGTCGGTACGACGTTCTCGGCATGGGCGATCGCCATGGCGCTGCTCGGAGTCGGCACAGCTCTCGTCTACCCGACTCTTCTCGCAGCCGTCGGTGACATTGCTCACCCGCTGTGGCGTGCGTCTTCGGTCGGTGTCTACCGCCTTTGGCGCGACGCCGGTTTCGCAGTTGGTGCGCTGTTCACCGGGGTGATCGCCGACACGATCGATCCGCGGGCTGCGATCTGGGCAGTTGCTTCCCTCACCGCGGTATCCGGCATAGTTGTTGCGATCAGGATGCGCGAGACGCGCCCCGTGTAGGCCAGAGCGTCAGTTGATCCGACGATCCTGGTCCGCCCATTCGCGATCGCGGAGTACATATTTCTGGATCTTGCCCGTCGACGTCTTTGGCAATGCTGCAACAATGTCGACGGTGTCCGGTGCCTTGAAATGGGCGAGCCGTTCCCTGACGTGGGCGATAACCCCTTCGCCGGTGACCGACTGACCCTCCTTGAGGACCACGAACGCCTTTGGCCGTTCACCCCACGTCTCGTTGGGGACCGCAACGACCGCGGACTCGAGGATGGCGGGGTGGGACTCGATCGCACGTTCCACTTCGATTGTCGAAATGTTCTCGCCACCGGAGATGACGACGTCCTTGGAGCGATCCCGCAGATCGATGTAATTGTCTGGGTGCCACACGGCAACGTCGCCGGAGTGGAAGGCACCCCCACGGAACGCTTCTTCGGTGGCCTCGGGTGCGTCGAAGTACCCCTTCATCACGTTGTTACCACGCATGACAACCTCGCCCATATCGGTTGCATCGCGAGTGACATCGTTCATGGTTTCGTCCACAACGCGAGTCGGTTCGGCGGTGATAAACGATACGCCCTGACGTGCGAGGAACGTCGCCCGCTCCGCAACGTCGAGGTCCGCGACCCCGGGCTGGAGTTCGCACACCGTGTGTGGTCCGTAGGTTTCGGTGAGTCCGTAGACGTGGACGAGCTTTGCCCCCAGCCCCTCGATAGCCTCGATGATCGTCGGGCTTGGTGGAGCTCCAGCGGTCGTGATCGTGATTGGCCGGGCGAAGTGGTGCGCGTCGGGGGAGTTGGTCAACCCAATGAGCACCGTCGGGGCAGCGTTGAAATGCGTCACACCCTTGGTGTCGATCAGTGACCAGATCTCGGCCGGATCGACCTGGCGCAAACAGACGTGAGTGCCGCCAATGCCGGTGACTCCCCAGGTCGTGCACCAACCGTTGCAGTGGAACATCGGCAGTGTCCACAGATACACCGACTCGGGGGAGTGGTTCGAATGGATGATCTCGGCAAGGGCATTCAGGTAGGCGCCGCGGTGGGTGTACATGACTCCCTTGGGACGCCCCGTCGTGCCCGACGTGTAGTTGATGGAGATCGTTCGTTCCTCGTCATCGACCGCCCACGGCAGTGCCTCGGATGACCCGCGGGCAAGCAGATCGGCATACGGTGTCGCGGCGAAATCGAGGGGGGTGTCGGTGTCGTCGATAGCGACGATCTCCCCGACAGTGGTTAATTCATCGACGACCGGTGTCAGGTTTGCCAGTAGTTCGGTGTCGCCGACGAGGACCTTGGCACCGGAATGGTCAAGGATGTACTGGATCTCCATCGGGGCGAGCCGGGTGTTGATCGCAACCAACACACCCTGGATGAGGGGCACGGCGAAATGGGCGATGAGCATTTCGGGTGTGTTCGGGCACAGGAACGCCACGCGGTCACCCGGCTCGATACCGGACGCCTTGAGGGCGTGGGCGAGACGGGTTGCGTGCTCAGCCATTTCGGCGTAGGTGATTTCGCGGTCGCCATGGACGATGCCAACCTTGTTCGGGTAGACGATCGCAGATCGTTCCAGGAACGACAGCGGTGTCAGCTCGGTACGGAAGATTGGCGTCATTGGTCTTTCCACTCCGCTTTACGCTTTTCGAGAAACGCTCCCATGCCCTCCTGGGCGTTCTCGTTCGCTGCGTTCGCTGCCATCACCGGGGTCGCTACTTCGTAAGCGGCGTCTTCTGGCATGTCGGCCTGGGCGTAGTACGTGTTCTTGCCGAGGGAGATCGTGTTCTTCGAGTACCTGAGAATCTTGCGTGCCATTGTGGTGACCGCATCGTCTAGTTCGTCGGCGGGTACGGCCTCGTTGATGAGACCCCAGTCGACGGCCTTGTTGGCGTCGATAGGGTCGCCGGTGAGCAGCATCTGCATCGCACGTTTGTGACCGACTGCTCGGCTAACCGGGACCATTGGGGTGTGGCAGAACAGACCAATCTTGACTCCCGGCGTCGCAAACCAGGCGGTATCGGCAGCGATCGCGAGATCACAGCTCGCGACGAGTTGACAGCCGGCAGCGGTGGCGATTCCCTGAACCCTGGCGATCACCGGTTGGCGGAGGTTGCGCACCGTCGTCATCATGTCGGTGCACGTGGCGAACAGGTCGGCGTAGTACTCGGCGGGTCGGTCCATCATTTCCGCAATGTCGTGGCCCGCCGAAAATACCTTCCCCTCCGCTGCCATGACCACGACACCGACATCCGCAGGAACGGCCTCGAGTGTCTTGATCACCGAACGCATCAGGTCGAGGCTCAGCGCGTTGCGTTTCTCCGGGCGGGCAAGTGTGACAGTGGCGATGGGTCCGTCGACCTCGAGCCGTACCTGATCATGTGGCATGAGATTCCTCCCGAGATGGGGCGATGTAGGCCTCAAGATACGGTGCCGAGTGCGCAAGTGCCCGGGGGATGCGGGTCCGTCCCCACCGAGAATCCAACGCTCACGGCTGCGTCTCAAAAGCATCGCAACCATACCACCACCTACCTTGTCGGGCCGGTGGTGTCGGTACAACATGCAAGGTGTTCAAGTGTCGTCGGTTTCGGCGAGGGTCGGCATCACCGAGTCGTCGAGACACAACGAAGAGATCCCCCGCCGCGGCGAGGGATCTCCAGGTTTGTCGGTGGATGTATGTTCTAGGGGACCGCGACTGGGCATGGCACCGTGACGGTGCCTCCGGTACAGACGATCCGATTCTCGATGGTTGGGGTGATCACTCCCAGGTTCGTGATGTAGCTCGAGACGATCGCGTCCATGAAGTCACGGGTCACCGCATTGTTGATGGTGACTGGATAACCATCGCCACCGCTCGACATGAAGTCGTTGAGCGCCACCGAGTAGGTGGCCGCGGCGGTGAGGTCAACCGCTGGTCCCGTGCAGGTCCCGTCGGCTGCCTGCCGGACGGCACTCGTGACTCGACTACCCGAGGCAGCCGAGATGTCATAGGTCACACACAGGCCGGAGACCTGGGCGAAACGTCCACTGACACCCGGCATCGCGGAAACCCCATTCTCGAGGTGTGTCTTCAGTTCGGCTCCCGTCATGTCAACCGTGACAACCACGTTGCCAAATGGCAGCACCGTGAGGACTTGCCCGGCTGTGATGTCGTACGGTCCCCCCGGTGTCTGAGCTCCACAGAAGTCGCTCGGATTGTCGATATCCGGGCACGTGAGGTCCGCACGAAGTCCACCCGAGTTGGTGATCGCGAAGTCGGTTCCGTATGTCGTTCTCATGGCATCGGTGACGACATCGCCAACGAGCGATTCACATGTTCGACCGTTCCCCGTTCCGCACGAGTCGGCCCTTGGAATGAACACGTTCGACATTCCGACAACGTTGCCAAGAAGCACGTTCAGTTGTGCTCGGAGCGGATCGAGAAGGGCGACAATCGCCGGGTCGGGTGTCACTGCGCTGCTGACCGGGTCAACAAACTCGGCAACAATGTTCTCGACCTCGGCCTTGACCTTGACCCGGCCATTCTTTTTGACCTTGGTTTCCTTCTCGACCTCCATCGTGACCCGCGAGTAGGTGCGTCCGCGGCTGGCGTTTTCAACAACCTGGATCTCGTTGATGACGCCCGAGTACTGGACACCGGTGTGGTCACCCAGAATCAGATCGATGCCCTTGACACCGTTGGCGAGGTCGACGAGCGGACCGACGGGATTGCCCGCGGTGTCAAACGATGTCACACCCATGTGGGCAATGACGACGAATATCTGTGCACCTTCCTTTTTGGCCTTCTTGCGCGCCTTCTTTACTGCCTTGATCGGATCGGTTGGCACGATCGTCCCGAAGCTGTCGGGGAACACGAGGGTTGGCGCCTCCGGGTTCGTGATACCGATCACCGCGACTTTGACGCCGTCCATCTCGAATATCTTGTACGGCTCGACGCCGTCGAGTTCGTCATCGACGTTTTTAAGGTTTGCAGACAGATAGGGGAAGTCCGCAATGTCGACCATCTCTTGAAGGTGGGCGACTCCCTTGTCGAAGTTGTGGTTCCCCAACGTGTCGGCATCGAAGCCCATGAGATTCATGGCCTCAACCGACGGCGCTTCGTTGAAGAACGATGAAAGTGGCAACGATGCACCAAACGCATCACCAGCTGTCAGTGTCAGTGTGTTCGGGTTGTTGGCTCGTTCCTGTTGGAAATAGGTTGACAGTTCCGCGGCTCCACCAAACAGTCCCTGGCCAAATACGAACAACGGGTCAAGCTGCCCGTGCCAGTCCGATATCGATAGGAACTGGAGCTCGATGGTCTCCTCGGTCTCGCGTTCTCCGCGATCTCGATCGTCGTCTTCGTCGTCATGTGCTGCTGCGGGTACGGTGATGGCTACCACCGCTGCCGCAACCAGTGACATGCTCAGCATCAATCTCAAGAGTTTGAATTTCTGACGCACTATGTTTCTCCTCTCGTGGCAATCGCTCCCTCGCGATGTGAACCACATCCACATGCTTTGCTTAATACTCCCCGCGGCACCCTCACTGTTCTGGCGTCCATTTGGGCGATATATCGCCCAAATGGACGCCAGAACAAGGAAAGTGGATCGGGTTCAGAGCCTTTCGGAGTGGACACGGGCGGAAACTCGGGACATTCACCATATGTATCGAAACTTGATGGAACGGATCGGACGTTGGGCGCGTGTATCGGGTGTAATAGTTGGTGAATACTTGAGGAGCAGTCGATGGTTGACGCAGAACGCTCTGTCGCCGTGAGTGGAGAGACGGGTGACGGCTTTGCAGTTTTCTACGCTCGGTGGCGAGACCCCCTGCGCAGAGCCCTGGCGTTGACGCTCGGGAGTGTGGCGTTTGCCGATGAGGCGATCGATGAAGCGATGAGCCGGGCAGCGGCGAACTGGGGGCAAATCGGCATCTACGACTCACCACAGGGCTGGGTGTATCGCGTTGGTCTGAACTGGGCGCGAGGGATTTTTCGGAAGCGTCGCAGAGAGGTACTTACCGACTCCTTCGTTGACCCTGGGCAAGAGAGTCCGAAACCGGACCTCGATCTGCTCCGCGCCGTCGGTCAACTACCGACGCGGCAGCGGTCCATCGTCGTAGCCCGCTACTACCTCGATTGGTCAACTGCGGAGGTTGCGACCGCGTTCGATATTCCCGCAGGAACGGTGAAGAGTCGACTGTCACGAGCGCTTGCCCGTCTAGCGAAGGACCTAGGAGAATCACAATGAGCAAACTCGAAACTCGTCTTCGTATCGGCCTTACGGAGGCCGCCGAACTCCTCCCCGATGAAAAAGCCGACGTTCAGCCAGTAACACGGTCGGGCACCGGCGATCGATCTCGTGGGCTGTTTGTCGCCCTTGCTGCAATGGCGGTCGTGGTCGTAGCGGTCGGAGGTCCTCTTCTCTTTTTGGGATCGAGAACGGACGGTGCGGCTCCCGGTGCGGCGGCGGCAGGTTCGTATCCGGTTGCCTCGTACATTCCCGACGGGGTCGACACGGTATATGGCAGCTTCGTCGTTCCCGACCCATCGAGCCCTGCATCGGTGGTCGCAGTCGTCGCTCGTTCACAGGACAACGGTTTCTCGGACGCTGTCGTCATCACTGTCACCGACTCAGTTGAGGTGACGTTTCCAGGCGGAATCGAAGTTGACGTTGCCGGGCGCCCGGCGGTGATGTTTCGCAACAAGGGTCGAGCAACCGTGGCATGGCAGCAGGGGGCCTACAGCGTCAGCGTGAGTTCCCCCCTCGGTGACGCCGATCTCGCTCAGGCCGTTGCGTCGGTGATTGTGATCGATGCAGAGGTCCCGTTTGGGGTGTCGATGTTGGATGTTGGCCCGCTTCCTGACGGGCTGTCAGCCCTTGGTGTGGTCTGGCGTCAGAGTGTTGACCCCACACCCATGGTTGCGATGCTTTCCTCGGTCGCCGGGGAGCCTCCCTTGATCGGAGTGGAGGTCGTTGAGGAGCCTGTCGAGATCGTCGCTGGCCAGTGGGGTGCGGCGACCGAGACCGAGGTTCGGGACAGGCGGGCGTATCGCGTGATGCGAGACGACGGTGTCGCCTTGGCCTGGGCTCTGAGCCCGCAAACGACCGTCGTCGTCGGAGGGACGTTGTCGCCAGCCGAGGTGCGTGCGGTCGCCGAGGGTCTCGACTTCGTTGCGGGGGTGGACTGGCAGCGGTTCTACGCCGTCGACAACCCGTCCTTGCCAACTACCACATTGGCCCCTGTGGGGGAGGGCGATGGATCGCAGTGGGGTCCGCTTGCGGTCGTGCAGGGCGGCGGCGGGGATAATGCGTTGATTCAGGGAACGATTGTGATCACCGACGAATGTGTTCTGCTGGATGAACGTGGTGAGCTGGTCCTGTTGGTCTGGCCCTCCGACCGAACCGAGTGGGATGAGGGATCTGCCACTGTCCAGTTTATTGACCCAAGTCTCGGTCTTGTGAGCATCGTCGATGGACAAGCCGTGCGTCTCGGCGGTGGGGGTTCGAGTGTCCAAGAGGGAGGGGTCGGGGCCGAGGAGTGGGTCAACTCGATCGAGTGGCTTTCGGCACCGGCACCGAGTTGTGTCACGGATCTTCGTTGGTTCGTCAGCGGTGTTCTGGATTAACCCCTCCCTCTCGCTGTTTTGGCGTCCATTTGGGCGATATACCGCCCAAATGGACGCCGAAACGGGGAAAAGTGGATCGGGGTGCGGTTGGCGTGGGAGAATGCGAGCATGCGTATTGCGTTGATCTCAGACATTCATGGAAATACCGCCGCCCTCCGAACCGTCCTAGACGACATAGAGAAACACGCCGCCGACACGATTGTCTGCCTCGGTGATATCGCCGCCACCGGACCCGACCCGGCCGGCGCGATCGAACTCATCACCGACCTTGGTGGCCCGGTCGTGCGAGGCAACACCGACGAAGACATGCTTGCGGTCCCCGAGTGGTGGCACGACCCAACCGCCGTGGGCGCACCGGCTTCCGCTCTTCCGGTCGCAGAAATCGGTGTGTGGTGTGCGGGCCAGCTCTCGGACCAGCACCAGGAATTCCTGCGTGGACTGCCGCTCACGACCGAGGTCGACCTTGGCGACGGCGCCCTGCTCGGGTTCCACGGGTCGCCCCGTCTCGTGAACGACAACATCATCGCGTCCACCCCGGTACCTGACGTCGCCGAGATGCTTCAGGGCGTGACTCAGCGACTCCTTGCCGGTGGCCACACACACGTTCCGATGGTGCGCCGCCACGGGTCGCAAACAATCGTGAACCCGGGGAGCGTTGGCGCCCCATTTGCGGGGTACAGCGATGGCGGCGACGACGACATCGCAAGCCACGCTGCCTACGCACTCATCACGACCACCGGCAACGCCATGAACATCGAACTCCGCCAGGTCCCGGTCGATCGGGCCGAACTCGTGCAGATGGTCGAGGCCAGTGACATGCCCCAGGGTGAATGGTGGCTCGACCGCCGAACCGGATCCTGAGCCAGGTTCGTGCCGAACCGACGCTGGTCACCAAGCGCCACGCCGAGATCACTCGGCGGTAGCTGCCTCCTGGCGATACTATCGGGGTGACCGCACGGTGAGAGGTGAGCGGTAGTGGCCGAAACTCAAACCGATGTCGCCTTGGCTGCGAAGCTGTTCCGCGGGTTTGGCGATCAGATGCGTCTTGCGATCCTCGCCGAGCTTGCGCAGGCGGGGGAGCTCCGGGTCACGGATCTGGTTGCCACGCTCGGTGGATCCCAGTCGAACATATCGGGACATATGGCATGTCTGAAGGACTGCGGTCTGGTCATGGACAGGCCCGAGGGTCGTCAGGTGTTCTACCGGATCGCGGCCGACGAGGTTGTGGGTGTTCTCCGGTCCGCTGAGGCCCTGCTCGGACTCTCGGGCGAGCAGATCGAGCTCTGTCCCAACTACCCGGCACCGTAGACCCGCCGGCGGGAACACATACGTCTTCGCTTCGACGGTCCCGCTGTCGTTTCTTGTCGATTGGTAGGCATCGACGTCTCTCGATATCATCGGCAGACACCGATGAATCACTCGAAGGGATCCACCGTGAGCGCATCCGGCGACGCCGATCACGACGATGAAGAACTGTATCTCGGGGCCTGGTGGGGGTTCCCTCCTCTGCGCAACGCACTCGCCGCCGGCGTCGCGCTCGCTGCAACGTACATGTTGGCACGGGCCGATGTTCTTCCCGGTACGGTGACGATTGGGCTGTACGCCGTTGTGGCCATCTTCGCAGCGCGCCATTGGGGCGAAGAGGCCCTGGAGTCGATCTCCGAGTTCCGCGTCGACATTGACGTGCTCATGTTCGCCGCAACCATCGGATCCGCTGCCCTGGGTCTGTGGGAGGAAGCCGCCTTCCTGGCGTTCCTCTACGCCGGTGCGGAAGGTCTCGAGGAGTACACCTACGACCGGACTCGAGGAGCGATCCGGGCATTGCTCGACTTGGCTCCGAAGGAAGCATCGGTGCTGCGCGCCGGCAACGAGGTCACGGTCCCGGCCGACGACCTGGTCCCTGGCGACGTCATGGTTGTACGTCCGGGTGAGAGCCTGGCAACCGACGGGGTGATCCGTTCGGGGGCGACCAGCATCGACGAAGCGGCCGTGACCGGCGAGTCGATTCCCGTCGAAAAGGTTCCCGGTGACGACGTGTTTGCCGGCACCGTGAATCTCACCGGCACGGTCGAAGTCGCAGTTACCCGGGCGTTCGCCGACAACACCCTGTCCCAAATCATCCACCTCGTCGAAGAGGCCCAGGAAGACAAGACCGAAACCCAACAGCTCATCGACAGGTTTGGCAAGTACTACAGCCCGGCGGTCCTCGTCTCGGCGTTCGCCCTCGGACTCGTGCCGATTCTCTTTGGTGGAGACCCGGCCGTCTGGATCCGGCGTGGTATCACCCTCGCCGTTGCGGGGGCGCCATGTGCCCTGGTGATGTCGACTCCGGTCGCGGTTGCTTCGGCGATCGGGTCCGCAGGCAAAGAAGGCGTCCTCATCAAGGGAGGTATCCATCTCGAGAGTCTTGCCAAGGTTCGTGTGCTCGCCATCGACAAGACGGGGACACTCACCAGAGGAGAACCGGAGATCACGGACCTCATTCCCATCGGAGACGCCACCCCGGACCATGTCCTTCGTCTGGCGGCCGCAGTCGAGTCCTCGTCGGAGCACCCCCTGGGGAAGGCGATTGTTCGCCGTGCGCGAGAAGATGGAGTGCCGGTCGACCGAGCGGAGGGCTTCGAGGCTCTGACTGGTGCCGGGGCACGCGCAACCGTTGACGGAACCGTTATCTATGTTGGCAACATGGCGCTCTTTGCGGAAAAAGGGGTCCCAATCAAGGCCGTGTCGACCCTCGTCGAGCAGCTCCAGGAGCAAGGCAAGACTGTCATTTTGGTCGGCGATGAGGGCGCCATCGTCGGGATCGTGGCACTGCGCGACGAGTTCCGGCCGGAAACTCCGGAAACCATTCGGGTGCTTCGTGAGCTAGATATCGACGACGTGGTCATGTTGACCGGAGACAACCAGCGTACTGCCGCGGCGATCGCCGATGGCATCGGTATCGCTCATGTCCGCGCTGGCCTCAAGCCCGCCGATAAGGCAGCTGCGATTGTCGAATTGCAAGACACGTTCGGTCCTGTTGCGATGGTTGGGGACGGGATCAACGACGCGCCAGCGCTTGCCACGGCGACCGTTGGCATTGCGATGGGTACGGCCGGAACTGATGCTGCCATCGAGGCGGCCGACGTCGCACTCATGGGTGACGATCTACGCACCGTCCCGTATGCCATCGCCCTCGGGCGCAAGGCCAACACGATTGCTCGTCAGAATGTCGTGTTCTCAATCATTCTGCTGTCGATCCTGGTACCTGCTGCGGTTCTCGGTGCGGTCTCGATAGCGGCCGCGGTCGTGATCCACGAGGGCTCCGAGATTCTCGCCGTCCTCAACGGTTTGCGGGCCCGCCGCTCACGCGCCCAGCTCGGTATCTGATCAACCGATGGTGCGGAGCAGGAATACTCGGATTAATCCCTTGACTTAAAGGTGGGTTGAAGTCGTACGGTGCTGGTACGACGACACCCGACCGAAAGAAATGTCATGGTGACTGCTAACAAATCCGCCCCCGAACCCATGAGTGACTTCTGCTCCATTTCGAATGACGAGGCGATCGATCGTCGCGGGGTCCTCGCCGACGTGTTGGAGGACACGCTGATGCACCGGGTCCGGACCGACGACTCGATCATCCTTACGTTGCGCCCCGACGAGGACACCGAGGCTGCGGTCCGGGGTCTGTCCGCGGCCGAGGCACAGTGCTGTCCAGGGTACGAGTTCGATATTCGTCCGAATGGTGACGTCCTGGAGTGGGTGATCACCCTCAATGACCGCGGGACTGCTGTCATGCTTGACTCGCTGTGGGAGATGCTCGGCGGTGAGATGCCCGACCCGCACGAGACGGCGATCATGGCGCAAACAGATGCGGCGTGCTGCGCACACTGTGGTTAGGGGGTCGCTCGAACGCGACGGGCGGGCCTCGATCGACCATGACCCGATAGCCGTCACGACGAAGGATTCTCGGCTGCAGCACACCGGTATCGGTGCATTGCTGGTGGTCGCGGCGTGTTTGGGTCCTCTTGTGGGCATTGGTGCACTCAGCGCAAGTGCTCTCCTGCGCGAAGGCGCCGTTGGTGCTGTCGGGTTCGGCATCATCGGGATCGCGGTAGCCTCGAGACGACGGAGCGGCCGGAAGAACCCGGCCCGCACATGACCGAGACGAACGAGGCACCGTATGGGTAGCAAATCGAATATGGTGCTTCACGCTGGGTCCGGTGGGGACGGGACTGCGGACATGTCCATTGGTGAGGTGGCCGCCCGTCTCGGCCTCACGACGTCGTCGATCCGCTACTACGACGGTGCTGGGCTGCTCGGCGTTTTGCCGCGGATCGCAGGCCAGCGCCGATTTGATGAGGCGTCTATCACCCGTCTTCGATTCATCAAGATTGCCCAGTCACTCGGTTTCACACTCGATGAAATCCGCGGCGTTCTTCACCCCACGGAGGAACACGAGTGGGCCGATCTCGTTGCCGCGAAACGCTCGGAACTCGTGAGCGCACGGAAACAGATCGATGCGATGCTCGGCATGCTCGATGAAAGCCTCGAGTGTGGCTGTGAGGCGTTCGACAAGTGCCCGGTTTTGGCCGCGGAGTTGTGAGCCGTTGGGGGATATCAGTTCGTAGTGGTCGCGGTGAGCGCTACGTGTCGTCTGGGGGGAGGCGCACCAAGTCGGGTGTGAGATCGGCGACGGTGCGGGCGCCGAGAAGTTGCATCGTACGCAGAACGTCGCTGGCGAATATGTCGACCATTCGCTGCACGCCACGTTCGCCGCCCGCCATGAGCCCATATAGATAGGCCCGTCCGACGAAACACCCCTGTGCGCCGAGGGCGATAGCGGCCACGACGTCGGCGCCGTTCATGATCCCCCCGTCGACGAACACTTCGGCGTCATCTCCGAGAGCGGCGACGGTCGGTTCGACCAGACGCAAAGTCACGGGGGACCGGTCAAGCTGACGGCCACCATGGTTCGAGAGGATGACACCACGAACACCGAGGTCGACGACCCTGCGGGCATCCTCAACGTTTTGTACACCCTTGATGACAATCGGTCCGTCCCATTGGTCGCGCAACCATGCCAGATCGTCGAAGTTCATTGACGGGTCAAAGATTTCGGTGATTGACTCGGCGACGTTGCTCCCAAGAGACTCCAGCGTTGCGAACGAGAGCGGCTCGGTGGTGAGAAAATCAAACCACCACGCGGGGTGCATCGCACCATCTATGAACGTCCTCATCGTGAGCGATGGCGGTACCGTCATACCGTTGCGCACATCACGTAACCTCGCGCCTCCAACGGGAAGGTCGACCGTCAGGACAAGCGTGCGGAACCCGGCGTTCTTTGCTCGGTCGATGAGCTTGACCGAGAACTCTCGGTCCTTCCATACATACAGTTGGAACCACCGGTCCCCGTCGGGCACTGCCGCGGCCAGGTCCTCTGGGGTGATCGTTCCGAGCGTGGACAGCGTGTAGGGAATGCCGGTGCGTTGTGCGACTCTTGCAACCGCTGGCTCGCCTTCGCAGTGCATCATCCGAGTGAAACCCGTTGGGGCAAACGCAAAGGGATACGCGGATTTCACACCGAGGTAGGTGGTTGTGGTGTCGCATTCCGAAACGTCGCGAAGCACCTTCGGCTCGAACTCCAGCCTGCGGAACAGGTTCCGCGACCGTGCCAGGCTTATCTCGTCGTCAGCGGCTCCATCGACATAGTCGAACACCGCCCGAGGGGTGCGTCGTTTGCCCCGTTTGCGCAGGTCGTAGACGTTTGCTTTTCGTTGCAGGACACGCTCAAGATGGGTGCCCTCGCGTGGCGGCGGCTTGAGGAGATGGGCGAATTCGCTGAACCGTGGGAACTGTCTCTTGACCATGCCAGCATGATGCCACATCTACCGGGGAGCAGCGGATGGATGCATCCACCGGCCATCGTTCCCGAAGCGTCGGGGTCGTCAGCGTGGCTTTTTTGGGCGTCGGGATAACGAGGCACGAATGCCGAGTCCTCCGACCACGGCGGTTCCCAGGACGATGAGCACAACGAGTGCGCCGCTCAGACCGGAGGAAACCTGCGGGTCATTGGGCGGTTCGGTCTCGCTTGCCAAGGTGGTCGTGTCCGAGGTCGTGGAAACGGATGGTGCTGGCGACTCGGGTTGGCCGTCGGCGGTTTGTTCCACAGGAAGGCCCGCCGCAGCCGCTAACCCCTCGGCAAGAGTCTGGGTGTCCGAGGGGTCCCGGTCGGTTGCTTCGACGCCAGCATCGACAAGTCGTCCAGCGATGTAGCCGCGGACCGCCGCTTCAGATGGTGTGCGGCCGTAGGCCGCAACAAACGCATCCTGGAAGGTGGGCGTCCGGTCTGTGAGGAGGGCATCGGCACCGTCCTGGTTTCCGACCATCAACATGAGCGGAGTGTCGGGGAGGTCGTCACCCCTCACGTTTGATAGGTCTAGCAACATCGTTCCAGACTCGGTGACCGGCCCGACAATCACTCGCAGCGCATCAGGTGAAATGTCAGCGACGATGATGACAACACCCTCACCCTCGACTAGACGGTTAGCTGCTGCGAGGAGTCCGTCAGGTCCGGTGACATCATCAACAACCACCATCACGACATCCATGCTTCCCAGGTGGTCGCCACCCTCAACCCCCGGTGGATGACTCACATCGGGTGACTGGTCCACCGCGAGCTGAAACCCCTCCATGAATGTGCTGTCGCTCGTGGCTGGATCGAGGATGATGCCGACCTTGAACTCGTCAGCGAACGCCGGGGATGCGCTCAGGATCATCCAGACAAGCGCACCGACGATCGCCACCGTGACAACCGTAGTTGGCCTGTCGAATGGTGGTCGTTCGATGGGATTAGGTTCTGCGCAATGAGGGGCAGGTGTCAGGGGCCGGACCTTTCGCGTCGGGTTCAACCAAGAAACTCACGCTACCAGCCCGTCAGATTACGTAGCCCCGGTGTCATTTCATCGAGCACCGGCTCGTCTTCTGAACCTTGGTCCGAATGGGCTGGAAGGGAGCGATCATGGTCCGATGTTGAAGCGTTCCTCGACGATTGTGCCCGCGTCCGCGTCGAGCGCACTTGCAGTACCGATCAGCGCGGTCGGACCCGGGATTCGGAACAACGCCATTCCAGCACGGGGCTGCTGGACGTACCGTCTCCCATCGTCGAGGCGAATGACGACGAGCGCCGTGTCCCACGGAAGGGGCCCGAAGAAGAGAAAGCTTGCTTCGGGGGAGCTTCTATCGCCGGGCGTCTGAGCGAGGATGGAGAGCCGAGCGCCGTTCAACGCGTCGAGCTCCAATGGCCCACAGATGCTTGAGACAAGCTCGTCACCAGCGAACTGGACACATAGTGCCGGCTCTTCAGTGAAGTCCACACCGCGTAGCGCGGCCACTTGCATTCCGCTTCCTTCCAGTGTGCCGATCAGTGCCACTGGGGGTGTTAGCTGTCGTGGTCTCCCCGGAAAGTTGGCTGTTGCGACGTCCCACAGCGGATTGTCTCCAGAACTCACCGGGAGGATTCGCTGTGGCTCACCGTACTCTCGTGGATCGAACCGGGTGCCGGGCGGAGGCCTTCGCACTAGTACTACATCCGGGTTGTCCTCCAAGACCAGCCCACCGTCGGTCAGCCATGTCCAGTACTCCTCCATCGTGGTGGGCACGGCGGTATCTGCGGGACCCGTGCTGCCGAACGGGGCGATACGACCGATCCTCGGCAGGACCGCAACTAGCCCGGCGATCAGTGCCACGGCGGCAAAGGCTCCGGCGAATACGAGAATCGGGCGCGGTGAACGGTGCTGAGGTGTCGCGGCCGCAAGAGGGAGCGGTTCCGGGCTGGTCTCGGCGAGTGCCCTAACAGCACGGGTGATCTGTTCGTCAAGTTGTTGATCGTTCATGCTGTGTCTCCTTGGTCGAGGGTTTCACGTAGGCGTTTTCTGGCGCGGGCAAGATGGTGTTTCACGGTCCCGTCGGAGATGCCCAGGAAGTCACCGACGGTCTGGGGTGTCATGTCCTCCCAGTAGGTGAGGAACACGCATGCCCGCTGTTGGGGGGATAGCTTGGCAACGGCGATGGCGACTTCGGGGAGCACCTCGGGATCGTGGGTAACGATGGTCGCGGCGAACCGACGTTCTCGGTCCCGCCGTCGAAACGCCGACCGTTGGGCGGATTTCGCCTTGGCGAACACTGCCTTGTAGAGCAGCGCCCTGGGATCGTGGGCGCGTGCCAATGCCTGGGATGAAACGAGCGATACCGCGGCGTCGTGGACCACGTCGGCCGCCATCGAGGGTCCGACGATGGAGGTCGCAAACGCTACCAACGCGTGGCTGTACTTTGCGTACAGCTCGGCGTCGGTGGTGGGCTCGGTGCTGGCTTCGGATGTCATCATCCCCCTAACGTCGCCACCGAACCCTACTTTGGGTTACACCCCCATGACATTTTGGCGTCCATTTGGGCGGTATACCGCCCAAATGGACGCCAAAATGGGGAGAGTGTTATGTGTTTTGGTCGAACGATGAACCGACGTGCAGGACCTCGTCACGTGCTCGCAGTGACGACACGATCTCGCTCATGTAGTCCTCGCCAATGCCGGTAATTTCGCACCGGAGCAGGCGGGTTCCCTCATCCTCGGTCATCGACATACGATAAATCTGGGCACCGATTGCGTTCAACGTCTCAAACAGCGGGGTCAGAGTTCCGTGACCTGCGTGGTATCTGATCTCGAGTTGCTGGGTTGCGTTACGCCATATCCGGTGCCGTATGGGTGCGAACCCGAGCATCATTGCCAACGCAATAACCATCGAGGCGGTCGCAAGAATGTAGAGGCCGAAACCGACGGCGACACCGATCGCGGCAGCGAACCACAACGTCGCTGCGGTTGTGATCCCGGTCATGGTGAAGCCGGTGCGGATCATGCCACC
>JAADIG010000157.1 GCA_013151445.1 Actinomycetota bacterium | reverse complement strand
ATCGGACAGGTCGCGAAAACGCGGCCCCGCGGGATTCGTCGAGGCACTCAGCACTACACTTTCGGTATACTCGGTGCCGAACCGGGTAGATGAAAGTATCCGCGTTCAGCTAGGATTTCCAGTTCCTGTCTCACGATGGGAAGAACCATTGATGGAGGAATCATCACGATGATGAGAAGGCTAAAAAATAGGGGATCACTCCTCGGACTCGTTATTGCATTCGCCCTGGTGGCGGCTGCATGTGCGGCGAGCACCCCTGCTGAAACGACGACCGAGGCGCCGACGGCGACTGTTGCCCCGACAACAAGCACAACCGCTGCGCCGGTAACGACAGAACCCGCCGGAACAACAACCACACTCGCTCCACCCGAAGCGTTCAAGGTATGCCAGGTCTCTGACACTGGTGGTATCGACGACAAGGGATTCAACGAGACAGCTTGGCTCGGTGCCCAACGCGCCGCCGCCGAGATCGAGGGTGTTACCGAGGCTAAGTTCCTTGAGTCCCAGAGTCCCGCTGACTTCCGCCCGAACATTGACTCGTTCATCGACGAGGGCTGTGACCTCATCGTGACGGTGGGTTTCCTGCTCGCCGATGACACCCAAGCTGCGGCTCAGGACAACCCTGATGCCAAGTTTGCCATCATCGACTTCCCAGGTCTTGAGCCCAACATTCGCGGCTTGACATTCGCAACCGAAGAGGCCGCTTACCTCGCCGGTTACCTGGCTGCCGGAGTCACCAAGACTGGCATTGTCGGTACCTACGGTGGTATCAACATTCCGCCAGTGACCGTGTTCATGGACGGTTTCTTCTACGGCGTGCAGGCATATAACGATGCCAAGGGAACGAGCGTCCGGGTCCTCGGTTGGGATCCCACGAATCCAGACTCCGGTCTGTTCACGGGTAACTTCGAGTCCACCGATGACGGTTTGACCTTCGGGCAGAACCTGATTGATGAGGGTGCCGACATCCTCTTCCCGGTTGCCGGCCCTGTCGGTCTCGGTTCCGCCCAAGCGGCGCTCGATAACCCGGGTGTCATGATGATTGGTGTCGATGCTGATCAGTTTGTTTCCACTCCAGCCGAGTTCCAGCCAGTTTGGTTGACCTCGGTACTCAAGCGGATGGACAACGCAGTCTTCGCAACCGTCAAGAACGTCGTCACCCTTGGTTCGTTGGGTAACCCATACACGGGTACGTTGGCGAATGATGGTGTCGGTCTTGCGCCGTATCACGATCTTTCGGGAGCCGTCTCCGACGAGCTCGCCGCCGAGGTCGAGGCTCTCCGGCAAGGAATCATCAACGGGACCGTTACCGTGATCCCAGCGATGGATGGTTAAGCCCGACGGTTTCTAGAACCACGAAGAACCCCTCCGAGATGACTCGGAGGGGTTCTTTTGCGTACAGTGCAGGAATCGAATGCGAGGTTGGCGGAAGGTGTTGACGCTTGGAGCTTGAATTACGCGGGATAACGAAGCGGTTTCCGGGTGTCATCGCCAACGAAGACGTGAACCTGACGGTGCGGTCCGGGGAGATTCTCGGTCTTCTGGGAGAGAATGGTGCCGGCAAGTCCACTCTGATGAACATCATGTACGGGCTGTACTCGGCGACAGAGGGCGATATCCTCGTCGATGGTGAGGTCAGGGCATTTCATGGTCCATCCGACGCGATAGCGGCGGGCATCGGCATGGTGCATCAGCACTTCATGTTGGTTCCGGTGATGTCGGTTGCCGAGAACGTCGTGCTCGGTGTTGAACCTCTGAAGAAGAAACGCACGCCGTGGATGTTTCTCGGTCTTGTGGCAGCAACGCTCGGTCTACTTCTCACGATGGTGTTCAATCTGTTCGGTGTTGAGGAAGGTATCGAGGGAGGAATGGTCGTTCTCCTGGCTGCGTTCGCCGGTCTGGCGTGGATCCTCCACAAGGACGCCCTCGACATTGCGGAGTCACGGAGCGAGGTCGAAGAGATCTCGGCGAAGTACGGCTTAGCCGTTGACCCCGACGCCCTCATCGAGGACTTGCCCGTCGGTCTCCAGCAGCGGGTGGAGATCATCAAGGTCCTGTTCCGCGAGGCGGAGATCATCATCTTCGACGAACCGACCGCCGTACTCACTCCCCAGGAGGTGGAGGAGTTCTTCGGCATCATGCGTTCTCTCCAGGCCGATGGCAAGGGTGTCATTTTCATCACCCACAAGCTCAACGAGATCAACGAAGTGTGTGACCGTATCACGGTGTTGCGACGCGGAAAGGTTGTCGGGGAAACCACACCAGCGGAGTCCACCGAGCAGGGTCTTGCCGAGATGATGGTCGGACGCCCGGTAGACCTCCAGGTCCACAAGGCCGACGCCAAGCCGGGGGACGTTGTTCTGGAAGTACAGCACCTCACCGTCGATGATGATCGTGGTCACCCCGCGGTGAGCGATGTGTCATTCTCGGTACGCGCCGGTGAGATAGTCGGAGTTGCCGGAATCCAGGGCAATGGACAGACCGAGCTCGTCGAGGCAATCACCGGTCTGCGGCCCGGCATCAGCGGGGTGACCATCCTCAACGGTGAGGACATCTCGCAGGGGTCACCGCGCCATGTTCACGATGCCGGTGTTGCACACATTCCCGAGGATCGCCAGCGCATGGGTCTGGTATTGCCCTTCACCGTCACCGAGAATGTCGTCCTGAACACCTACCACCTCGAACCGTTCTCAAACGGTACCGTTATGGATTGGTCGGCCTCAAAGGCCGCTGCCGAGCGGCTCATCGAACAGTATGACGTACGCACTCCATCGGCCGAAGCTCCCGCCTCCACGCTCTCAGGGGGCAACCAGCAGAAGGTGATCGTTGCACGGGAGTTCTCACGGACCGCTCCGCTTGTCGTTGCGAGCCAACCAACCCGCGGTATCGACGTCGGGTCCATTGAGTACATCCACGAACGAATCGTCGAGCAGCGTGACAACGGTGCCGCGATTCTCATCGTCTCAACAGAACTCGACGAGATCATGGCGCTGAGTGATCGCATACTCGTGATGTACGAGGGAAGGATTGTTGCCGAGACAACTCCCGACGACACGACGACCACAGATCTGGGTCTGTACATGGCTGGGGCGACTGCATGAGTGACAAAGACTCGAAGGAAACAACCGACCGCAAACCCAGCACCATGGACGAAATCACCGGTGTCGGCACGTCGTGGGGGCGTGCGATGCTCGTACCGGTCCTGGCCCTGTTCACAGCGTTGGTGTGCGGTGCTCTCATCATCGCTGTGTCCGATCTTGACCTGCTCTCATTGTGGAAGTCCGATCCCGGACTGGCGGCGTCGGGAACCTGGAGCAAGATTTCCGGTGCCTATGCAGCGATGTTCCGTGGAGCCTTCGGTGATCTGCAGGGATGGTCCGAGACACTGACGTTGGCGGCGCCGCTGATCCTGGCAGGCCTCTCGGTCGCGGTCGGGTTCAAGGCCGGGCTGTTCAACATCGGTGCCGAGGGTCAGATGGTCATCGGTGGACTCACCGCTGTCATTATCGGGTTTTCGTTTGACCTGCCGGCAATCATCCACGTGCCGTTGTCGATTCTCGGCGGGTTTGTCGGTGGTTTCATCTGGGGCGCGATTCCGGGCCTGCTACGAGCGAAAACCGGCGCACATGAGGTCATCACGACGATCATGCTGAATTTCGTGGCACTGAACCTCCTGACGTACCTCCTGAAATCGTCCGCGATTCAGCAGCCGGGGCGTGACGATGCGCGCTCGAAGTTGATCCAGGAATCCGCCCGGCTACCACGGTTGCTGAGTTTCATGGACGATCCAAGACTGCGGGTTCACCTTGGCATTCTGATAGCTCTGGTCGCCGCGGGAGTGGTGTATTGGATGCTGTTCAAGACCACCCTTGGGTTTGAGATACGCGCCGTCGGGGCGAACCCCGATGCGTCCCGCTACGCAGGGATGAACGTCCTCTGGTTGTATGTTGCTGCGATGGGCATCGCCGGCGGACTCGCTGGTCTCGCCGGGGTGAATCCGACACTCGGACTGCAATACCGTGCAACCCCGGGATTCTCCGCCGCGATCGGTTTCGACGCCATCGCACTCGCCCTCTTGGGAAGGTCACATCCGTTGGGTGTCGTCTTTGCGGGGATCCTGTTCGGGGCCCTTCGATCGGGTGGTCAGGAAATGCAGGCAGCAACCGGCATCTCGATTGACCTTGTGCTTGTCGTTGGTGCCCTCATCGTGATCTTCATCGCGGCACCCGCGCTGATCAGATCTATCTACCGGGTGAAGACGGACGATGTGTCGGTCTCGATCACAAAGGGGATCGCCTAATGGTTGACACAACCGTGCAAGCAGCGGAGGCCGCACGCGGCGAGCGGCGGGCGCACCGTCTTGGCTGGTTCTACATCGGTCTCGGTCTGTTCGTTGCTCTTGTGTTTGCGTCCACGGTGACCGGCGAGGGTGACTCATCGTTTGGGATGGTTCTGGCCCGCGACCGGTTCGCCGACTTCGAGATCGGGCTCGGGAGCCTGCGGCTGCTGCCAAGTCTCGTAGTCCCTGCCGCCTTGACTAACTTTCTGATTGCCGCCGTGATGGGGTTCCTCGGGGCTCGTCTACTGACCAAAAAGGCGCTAAAACCATCGAACCTGACGCTGGCGCTCGTCATCGGTTTGTTCCTGTTTGCGTTCCTGACATGGGCGGCAGCGGGGCAGTCCTTCAACCTGGCTTCGATGTTGCGCCAAAGCGTATTGCGGTCGGCACCGCTGACGTTTGGTGCCCTCGCAGGGGTCCTGAGCGAACGGGTGGCCGTCATCAACATTGCTATTGAGGGCATGTTGCTGGGTGGTGCGTTCACCGGTGTCATCGTTGGTTCGCTGTACGGGGCCTGGCCGGGTGTGCTCGCCGCGATCATCACCGGCGGCCTGCTCGCCTGGGTGCTTGCCGTGCTGTCAATCAAGTACAAGGTTGACCAGATTATCTCTGGGGTGGTCATCAACATCTTTGTACTTGGCCTGACCTCATTCTTATCGGTTCAGATACTCACTCAGAACGCTGATCTCAACAACAGCCCCCGCATCGGTGCCTGGAATGTGCCGTTCCTGTCAGACATACCGTTTTTTGGCACCATCTTGTTCAAACAGAATCTGTTCGTCTACATCATGTTTGGGCTCGTGGCAGTTACGACGTACGCCCTCTTCTTCACACGCTGGGGTCTCCGCACCCGTGCCGTCGGTGAGCATCCCAAAGCAGCCGACACGCTCGGTGTCGACGTGTACCGCATCCGGTACATCGGTGTGATTCTTGGCGGTCTGGTCGCAGGGTTTGGTGGGGCGTTCTTCACCATCGGTCAGGTTGGTCGGTTCGACGAGAACATGACAGGTGGTCGCGGGTACATTGCCCTCGCCGCGATGATCTTTGGGCGATGGCATCCGGTGGGTGCCATGAGTGCAGCACTCGTATTCGGTTTCTCCGATGCGATTGCGAACAAACTCGGGATCCTCAACACTCCGATACCGTCGGAGTTCCTCGCCATGGCCCCGTACATCGCGACACTTATCGTGGTCGCAGGTGTGGTCGGGAAGTCGCGGCCACCGGCAGCCGATGGCATCCCCTACGAAAAGCAGTAACAGCCCAGATGTGGGAGAGGAGGGGCCCGACGTTTTGTCGGGCCCCTCTTGGTTCGTGGTGGCCGGTTCTGAACATGGTGGTATCAGTCGGGATCGTCGGGTTCCCCGGCTGTGTTGTTGTGGTGACGCGCTGTGGCCTTGGTGAAGAGGCCGCTGCTACCAAGACGAGAACACCCATTCGAAGGATGGATCTTTGGCTGGCGGACTACAGGTCACGTCCCCGTGGTGCTTGGTATCGGTCCTGGGTGTGGGACGTTAGGACCCCAGGGTGCGTTTCCCGAGCGTATCCCTACGGCGTGGCGACGCGGCCGTAGAATTCCACTTCGGCGATCGCGATCTCGTTAAACGGTGTCGCGGTTCCCACTGCCTCGGCCGGGTAGGTGGACAACACCTTGAGCTTCAGCTCGGTTGTTTTGAGTGTCGCGATCGAGATGCGCTGCTCATCGTTCGTGTTCGTGAGCGTTCCCGACGTTTCCAAAGCGATATCGTTCACCGTGATACTGAAGTCTTTGATGCGGAAGTTCCGTTTGAACCGGGTCTCGTCGACAATGTTGTAGATCCGAATCTCGGAGATCGCCACAGGGTCGGTCCAGGTAAACGTGAGCTCTGCACCAACCCCTTCGTCACCCGCGGACTGCCACTCCCTGGTGCGATCACCGTCGATCAGGTTGCTGGCACCGAAGTCTCCCGGTAGCTCCGAGCTGGCCGTAGCGGTGGCGGGTTGGATGAGGGAAAGTGTGAGCGGCTGGCTGGTTGAGCTCGTTGACGACGTCGTGGTTGTTGCTGCGGCGGGGTCCCCGCCACCGATGAATCGGGAACCGATGAAGACCACGACCAATACGCCGAGGAGTACGCCGAGGGCACGCCCCCCGGGTGTCATTCTCGCCGCCGGCGGCGGAGCGACTGGTAGGGGACTCGACTGGATGCGAGCGCCACAGGATTCGCAGTGCCGGTTCGTCGACGGGTTCGACGCCGCACAGGACGGACATGAGACGGCCGACGCTGGCTGGCGGGTGGCCGGTGACTGGTGTTGAACCTCGCGTCGTGCGACGGGTGGTGGAGGTTCAACACCGGGTGGTGGACCCTCGTCGAGCTCGAACGGCTCGAAGAGATCCTCAAATGGATCGTTCGGTGTATCCCTGTCCACAATTCCTCTGATACTCAGTGCTTGGTCAGCCGCTATTGTGGCACGGATGCAGGCATTGCGCGCGGTACGTGACGCTGAGGGCTGGACAACAGCGAATTTGGTGACAGGTGGAATTCTCCTTGTCGTCCTTGTTGTCGTGGCCGTGTGGGCAATCCGTCGTTACCTCTATGGCTCTTGAGCGGTCGTTCGGCGCCATGGCGCAGTGGCGTCCTACCTCCGTGCCGAGACGACCATCGAAACGTGTCACAGATCAGCATTAGTTTGTCGGGATACCTTTTAGTCGGGAGTACACGTGGCGTACCGCTGCACCAAATGTGAGCACCAATCCGGGAAGTGGATGGGTTTCTGTAGTCAGTGCGGGGAGCACGGGTCTCTTGTTGAGGTTGTTGTGAGGGCGGGAGAACGCCGTGAGCTCGTCGCGATCACAGATGTTGGTGACGAGTGCACGGTTCGACGCCCGGTAGGTATCGGAGAGGTCGACCGTGTTCTCGGCGGTGGTTTTGTGTCCGGCGCCGCCGTACTGCTCGGTGGCGAACCCGGCGTCGGGAAGTCGACAGTCTTGTTACAAATCGCTGCCGCCGTCGCCAGCGGCAGCGGCCGAGTGCTCATTGCGAGTGCAGAGGAGTCGGCGGGGCAGATCGCCTTGCGGGGCAAGCGAATCGGCGCCTCCGTTGATGGCATCGATTTACTCGCAGAGAGTTCGCTTGAGAACATTCTGACAACGGCGGAGGCGATCAACCCTTCCCTTCTTGTCATCGACTCGATCCAGACGGTGACCACCGGCAAGGCAGACGGGATCGCCGGCTCCGTGGGGCAAGTGCGGGCATGTGGGGCCGAGGCCGTGGCTTTTGCGAAGCGTACCGGCACTCCTGTGGTGCTGGTCGGGCACGTCACCAAGGACGGCGCAATTGCGGGTCCCAAGGTCCTGGAACATCTTGTTGATGTAGTGCTGTACCTCGAGGGTGAAGATGCCGCGGGGCTGCGTGTCCTTCGGAGCCTCAAGAATCGGTACGGATCGATCAACCAGATTGGTCTGTTCGAGATGAGCGACCGCGGCATGATCCCCGTTGTTGACCCCGCCAAGGTGTTACTTGCGGACCGGAGGCCGGGGAGCGCGGGCACGGTGCTCGCAGTCACGCTTGAGGGACGACGGCCGATCGTTCTTGAGGTTCAGGCGCTCGTAACGAAGTCGGTAACACCCCAGCCGCGGCGGTCGGTGAAAGGTATCGATGCGGCCCGTGTGCACCAATTGCTTGCGGTTCTGGAGCGCCATGGGGGAATCCCGTTTGGTGATCGAGATGTGTACGTCAACGTGGTGGGTGGAATCAAACTCAAGGAACCCGCCGCGGACCTACCCGTTGCGTTGGCCCTGGCCTCCGCACGTGGTGGTGTGGCGGTGAACGAAGTCGTTGCGTGGGGTGAACTTGGCCTCACCGGGGAGCTGCGTCCGGTGTCCCAGGCCGATCGGCGCCGCGAGGAGGCGTTGCGGCTCGGTGTGAATGTTGTCATTGCGCCGGGAAACGCCATGCACACAATCGGGGATGCGCTGACGGCCGCTGGCATGTTGCCGGTGCGTTCAAGGGGTGCCGGTCGCGATGAGTAAAGACTGTTACCCTTCGCCGCCATGAGTGACGGTGGTCGGGACAACGTAGAAATCCTGCGCAGCTTTGCGCCGGGAACCCTGCTGCGGCAAGGGACCGAGCTGATCGTTCGCCAGGGCACGGGTGCTCTGATCCTCCTCGGTTCCGGGTCCAAGGTCGACCGTGTATCGAGCGGCGGTTTCAAGCTCGATGGAGCGGCCTTCACCGCTCAGCGGGTCGCCGAGGTCGCCAAAATGGATGGTGGCATCGTGGTCGACACCGACACGATGACCATCACGCGCGTAAACGTGCAGTTCATCCCCGATCCGACGATCGAAACGATCGAGACCGGTACTCGGTTCCGAACCGCTGAGCGGTTAGCACGACAGACGGGTTTGCCGGTGCTTGCCATTTCTGAGGAACGTCGCGCGACCGCGACGGTTTTCATCGGAGAACAGAGCTTTGGGTTGCGATCACCAACCGACCTGTTTGGTCAGGCTAACCAGGCGCTGAATTCGCTGGAACGTCTTCGACGCCGGGTGTTCGATGCCGAACACAGCCTGACGAGAGCCGAGGCGGACGGTGTTGTCACGGTGCGCGAAGTTGTTGTCCTTCTTCAGCGTGCCGCATACGTCGACCGTGTTTACGCGGGGTTGAGCAGATTGCTCGTCGAACTCGGCCGCGAAGCCGCGCTCATCGATATCCAGGCGAACGACATCGTCGAGGGGGTTCGGTCGGTCGGAGACCTCGTGTACGCCGACTACCTGCCGAAGGGAAAACGCAAGACGGCCTCCGCGAGCGGGATTCTCTCGTCGGTGACCATGGATGAACTGCAATCGGGGTACCGAGTTGCGCAGGAACTTGGCCTCGGTGCGCTTGAGAACAGCGTCGAGCCAAGAGGGTTGAGGATACTTGCGGGTGTGCCCAGGCTTCCCGACACAGTGCGAAGTGCGTTGTTGAAACACTTCGAGTCGTATCGCGACCTCATTACAGCGTCGGTAGCCGAGCTGGAGCAGGTCGAGGGGGTCGGGCGTTCACGGGCCAACCACATCCGGTCCTACCTCCAGCGAGTCGAACGTCTTGCGTCTCCCCTCGGGGACGCATAGGTTCCCGGACCCGGCGATCCCCACACCGAGTACACTATCGGGCGCTACGAGATGAGTGAGTGAGAGTGCCAGCTAAGAAGACACCAGCGAAGAAATCACCCGCAGGGAAGACCGCGGCGAAAAAGACGTCGGCCGCCAAGCCGGCGGCCAAGAAGGCGGCTGCGAAGAAACCCGCGGTGAAAAAGACGGCTGCTGCCAAGAAACCGGCCACCAAGGCCACTGCCGCCAAGCCGGTGGCGAAGAAGACCGCGGTGAAGAAGACCGCGGTGAAAAAGACGGCTGCTGCCAAGAAGCCGGCCGCCAAGCCGGTGGCCAAGAAGGCGCCGGCAAAGAAGGCGCCGGCCAAAAGAGGCGCCGCACGCAAGACATCATCGACCACTACCGCAAAGAAGCAAACCGAAGTGACCAAGACTGTCGAGAAAAAGACCCCCGCCGAGCCAGTGAAGGCTCCCTTCGAAGTGCAGGACAAGGTGGTGTATCCGCACCACGGTGCGGCAACGATCATCAAGAAGCAGAAGATTACGTTCGACGGAGAGCGTGTTGAATACTTCGTGCTTGAGGTTGCGACCGATCAGTTGATCGTCCGTGTTCCGGTTGCCCGTGCGATCGAACTTGGCGTTCGGCCGGTCATCTCACGAAACGTGGCCAAGAAGGTGTTTGCGACCTTCAAGGATGATCCCCAGGAGGCCGGTTCCAACTGGTCGCGGTGGTACAAACTGCTCACCGAGAAGATCAATAGCGGCGACATTTTTCAGGTCGCCGAAGTTGTGCGCGACCTCACCTACGCACAGCAGGTGAAGGGTATCTCGCCAGCGTTGAAGAGGATGCTCGCCAAGGCCCGACTGATCATCGTCTCCGAGCTGCGTTTTGCGCTTGATCTCGACGAGGATGACACCATCAAGAAGCTCGATCGTGCGTTGCCAAAGGTCGAGGACGACGAAGACGAGTAGCTGCGTTCACGGCGGAGCCTCACTCGACGCCAGCCCGCCGCCACAGGGGTTCTGTTGCGACGGACTGGGAAAACCTTAACGCCGCTCACACCCTGCCGATATTGGGTATACGGCAACGGCGAAGGACGGCTAACACATGATGGTTGAGGCCATTCGGCTTCTCGTCACGCTTGCAACCACGGCAATCGGGTTTAGTGCCGGACGGTCGATCGCGTCCTGGTTCCCAAGTGCGGGTATCGACTCGGATACGTCAATCGTGTGGGGTGCGCTGCTCGGTGCTGCCATTGGATACGTGCTCGGGGGAGTCCTGGGGAGACGTCTTCGATCCGGGATCTCGCGCGCACCCGAACTTCTCCGCCGGGCGACTGGGCCACAACTGTTCGCCGGAACGTTTGGTGCATTGGCCGGCATGGTCACCGGAACGATCGTTGCCGTCCCACTGATCGCCTTTTTTCCCGCAACGATCGCATGGCCCCTTGCCGGACTGATCGTATTGGTGATCTCCTCCTTCGGAGCTTCTGTGTTTGCCGGTCGCGCTCATGAGCTACTTGCTGTTGCGGGTCTTCGCGAACGTCAGCCATTGCGCCGCACCGAGGTCGATCCCGCCGAGACGATCGGTTCGAGTTTCGTCGTTGATTCCTCAGCAGCCATCGACGGTCGGCTGCTGGAGCTTGCCAGGGCCGGCATCATGAGCGGAGCGGTTCTGGTTCCGGAGTTCGTGATCGATGAACTCCAGGCCGTTGCCGATGCGGCCGACAAGGCAAAACGCCGGCGGGGGCGTCGCGGCCTTGACATCCTTGATGTGCTTCGCGACGTCGAGTCCGTGGACTTCCACGTCATTGATCACACCGTTCCAGAGCACGACGAAGTCGATGCCAAGCTCCTGGTTCTCTGTGACCGGTTTGGTGCAACCCTGGTCACGACCGATCACAACCTTGCCAAGGCCGCTGCGGTCCGGGACGTTCGTGTTTTGAATCCCCATTTGCTCAGCGAGGTGCTCAAACCACAGTTCGTAATGGGTGACTCGGTTGAGATATTGATCCAGCGTGCGGGCTCGGAGCCGGGACAGGGCGTAGGATTCCTTGAAGATGGCACAATGGTGGTCGTCGAGGACGGTGCCGGAATGGTAGGTGCCGTCGTGAAGGTTGAGGTCTCAAACATGATGCGCACGTCGATCGGTCGAATGGTGTTCGCTCAGATTCCATCGTGAAACTGGCCGCGATCGTACTCGCTGCCGGTTCGGGCTCCCGTTTCGGAGGAGCCAAACACGAGATTCTCCTCGCTGGTCGTCCCGCGTGGCAATGGTCGTCGGACCTGTTCGCCAGCATGGGCGTTCCCGTCACGCTGGTCGGTCCACTGCCTGGCGGTGTGGGAGGCGGAGAGCGACGACGTGACTCCGTCGCGGCTGGACTCGATGCAGTTCCTCCGATAACGACTCACGTTCTTGTGCACGATGCCGCCCGCCCCCTGGTATCACGGGCGCTTGTGGAGCGTGTTATCGGGGCACTTGAGCAGGGTGCGGTGGCCGTGATTCCGGCGGTACCAGTAACAGACACGGTTAAACGTATCGATGGCGGAGTTGTTGTGGAAACAATCGATCGGACGCAATTGGTCTCGGTCCAGACGCCGCAGGGCTTTGAGATTGGGCTGCTCCGGCGGGTTCATTCCCAGTCGGATAACGACGTCACAGACGATGCGGCGTTGGTCGAGGCGGCTGGAATCCCGGTCACCGTCGTCGCCGGCGACCCGGAGAACCGTAAGATCACGTACCGCATTGATCACCACATTGTGCAAGCAACTATTCACCTGCGGGGTGAAACCGATGCATAGGGTGCGGGTCGGTCAAGGGTTTGATGTTCATAGGTTCGGTGGGGAACCACCGATGATGCTCGGTGGGATTGTTGTGACCAGCGACCGTGGTGTCATCGGAACATCCGACGCGGACGTTGCACTCCATGCACTTATGGATGCCCTTCTCGGTGCCGCTGCGATGGGGGATATTGGAGAGATGTTTCCCTCGGGGGATCCGGCATGGGCGGGTGCGGCATCACTCGAAATGCTGGGACTGGTGACCGACCGAATCCGTGGAGCCGGGTACCGCATCGGCAACGTCGACCTCACAATTGTCTGTGAAAAGGTACGTGTTGCTCCGCACCGCCATGCGATGCGTGTTGCCATCAGCGAGGCCCTGTCAACGGACGTTGCGGCGGTGTCCGTGAAAGCAACAACGACGGACGGCCTTGGCCACCTGGGTCTCGACGAGGGGATCGCTGCTCACGCGATCGTGTTGCTCTATTCGGATGCGTAAAACGCGATAGCATCCGCCGGATCGTCGGTGATGATTCCGGCGATGCCACTCGCCGCACAGAGTTCAAAAGCCTGGTGCGTGTCTACACCCCACGCCACGATACTGATCCCGAATTGGGCAGCGTCGGACCCGATCCCTGGTCCCGCAAGCTGGAGACCGGTGAGATGAGGAATTGCCATATCGATGTGTGCATCCTTGAGGGTGTCGAGATGGTTGGCAGGATCAGTCGCGGGACCCAGGAGTTGTCCGGTCGTGACGCGGCGATCGAGCTCGGTGACGCGGAGAACTGTTTGGTGGTTAAACGACGATACGAACACGCGATCGTGGAGCCAGTAGCGGTCGATCCAGGAAACGATCCACGATGCCATTTCATGTCGTTCGTCATGGTCGGGCTGCTCAGGGTCGTTCTTGATTTCGACATTGATGATCCCCGGCAAAAGGGCGAGTGCCTCGTCGAGGAGGAGTACGGAGGGGGCGGCTGCTCTGATGTCTTCCAGCGTGGCGTCAATGATCGGCCCAAGGCCCGCAATGTCGGGGTCGTGGTGGACAACGATGTGATCGTCCCCGGTGCGGCGGACATCGAGTTCGACACCGTCGGCACCCTGCTCATGTGCCAATCGGAACGCATCAGCGGAGTTGTCGATGGCGTATGCCCTGGCTCCGCGATGGCCGAGGACGGCCGGGTACGGCCGGGTGGGATTCGTCAGCATGTCATCAGCGTAGCGTCGTGAACGGCGGTGGGGCGGTGCCCGGTGTCATCACTGATAGCATTGCTCGTCATGAAATTGTTCAACACACTCGGGCGCACTCTCACAGACTTCGATCCGCCGATCGGCTCGCCGGTCGGAATCTACGTGTGCGGACCAACTGTCCAGACCAAACCGCATGTCGGTCACGGGCGAGCGGCAGTCGCATTCGACGTACTGCGGCGCTACCTCCTCTGGCGAGGGTTCGACGTTACGTACGTACAGAACATCACCGATGTCGATGACAAGATTATCAATGCGTCGATAGAGCAGGGTGTGCCGACGGACGAGGTCGCGGCGGCCGCTGCGGCCGCGTTTCGGCAGGGGTATGAGGCTCTTGGTGTGATGGCACCCGATCTCGAGCCGAAGGCCACCGAGCATGTGCCCGCGATGATCACAATGATCGACCAACTCATCACCAAAGGTCATGCCTACGAGTCCGGCGGTGACGTGTATTTCCGGGTCCGCTCGTTCCCCGGATACGGCAAGCTCTCCGGACGCAACATTGATGAGCTGCTTTCCGGTGCCAGGATCGAGCCGGGTGAACTCAAGGAGGACCCCCTCGACTTTGCGCTGTGGAAGTCGGCTAAACCCGGGGAACCCTCGTGGCCATCACCGTGGAGTGACGGGAGGCCGGGCTGGCATATTGAATGTTCCGCGATGGCCCGCGAGTACCTCGGTGATTCCTTTGCGATTCACGCCGGCGGCACCGACCTGGTGTTCCCACACCACGAGAACGAAATTGCACAGGCAGAGGCTGCGACGGGTACCCGATTCGCACAGATCTGGTTACACAACGGGATGGTGAATCTCTCCGGGGAGAAGATGGCGAAGTCGACGGGTCATGTGATTGATCTGCTTGGTGCTGTGAAACGCTGGGATCCGATTGCGGTCCGACTTTTTTACCTGAGGACGCACTACCGCAAGCCCGTGGACTTTTCCGAAGAGGCTCTCGATGACGCCGAAGCGTCGCTCGAACGCCTTCGAGCCTTCCGCAGACGCACACCGGGTGAGGCGACGGTGCCCGCGGCACCCGACTTGATCGAGCGATTCAGCGAGGCCCTTGGTGATGACCTCGACGCTGCCGGTGGGTTGGCAGTGTTATTCGATACGGTACGCGACGGGAACCGCGCCCTCGATGCGGGCGAGGATCCGGGCCGGTACGTCGCCGCCTATGACGAGATGATGGATGTCTTTGGCCTCGTTGCGCACAATGACAACCTCGATGATTTGCGGGCAGACATTGCGGAGATCGGCACTCGGTTTGGCGTTACCACTGGCGAACCGGTTGCGATGCTCGATGCACTTGTTCGCGCCCGCAACGAGGCGCGTGATTCCCACGAGTGGGCCACGTCAGACGCGATACGCGACGGGCTCGCACAACTCGACATTACCCTGGAGGACACCGCTGATGGCACGCGCTGGTATCGGGGATAGAGTCGAAGGGTTCCACGCCGTCCTTGCGGCATTTAACGCTGGCCGGGTGCGAGTCTTGCACATCGAGCGGGGCCGTCTCAAGAGGGACGACTATGCGGACCTTGCCGATCGTGCAGATCGTGTCTGCCGGGTTCTCGTGACAGATGATGTTCGGTCTCTTGCTGAGACGACGGCGCCCCAGGGCATTGTCGCTGAATGCGCCCCGCTGGTGCCGGCGACGCTGATGAAGGCCGTCGACCGGACCGATCCAGCGGCATTGATCATTCTGGACAGGCTGGAGGACCCGCGCAACGTCGGTGCGATTGCCCGTTCGGCACTCGCTGCTGGTGTGCGTGGGATGGTGGTTCCGACGAGACGGGCCGCACCGCTCACGTCGGCGACCTTCAAAGCAGCCGTTGGTGCCCTCGAGCACATGGACATCGTGGCCGTGAACTCAGTGGCCGATACTATGCGCCAGCTCCGCGATCGTGGTGTGTGGCTCGTCGGTCTTGATGGCTCCGCGGAGGATTCGCTGTTTGGGTGCAACCTCTTCACCGAACCGGTGGGAATCGTTATCGGAGCCGAAGGGAAGGGTTTGTCGCGGCTCGTCGCCGAACGGTGTGATTCGCTGGTTTCCATTCCGCTCTCCGCCGGGGTCGAGTCATTAAACGCCTCGGTGGCCGCATCACTTGCCGTGTTCGAATTGGCACGAGTGAGAGGTTCGGTAACCTAGGGACGATTCCGTGAACCTGCACCGCAGTTTCGCCGATGATCACACTGTGCTGGCGTAGCTCAGTTGGCCAGAGCAGCCGCCTTGTAAGCGGCAGGTCATGGGTTCGAATCCCATCGCCAGCTCCACTATCTCCGTTCTAGCGTCCTGGTGTGCTTTTGGGCAAAGGGACGCCGAACCGGAGAGGTGGTGGTGTTCTTCCATGCGGGTTAACAGGGTCGCGAATGGCCGAAATACACCGAATTCCCATCGTTTGCCGATAGCCTGCGCGTATGTTGTCAGAACGCGACCGCCGGGTGCTCGACTTTGAGGAGCGACTCTGGCAGCTCGATATCTCAAAGCAGAGTGGAATTCGTCGCGCGCTCGATATGTCAGTGACCAGATACAGCCAGATCTTGCGCCGTGCCATGGACGATCCAGATGCCCTCACGTACGCCCCGCTGCTCACCCGCCGCCTCCGCAGGCAGCGAGACGCCCGGCGGGCCCAGCAACGTGCCAGCACGTCATGTGAGCGGCGACGATGACGAGCACTGATACTCCGGCCCCCGCCGGGTATTCACCGTTCATGTCGTTTGGCATCGCGGCCTGGTCGATCCTCGGTGGTTTGTTGGTCCTCGCCGCCTCATTGTGGATCCTCGGGAAGGCCGAGGTCCTGCTGGCCCCGATGGTGCTCGCCATCGTGCTGATGTATCTTCTCAACCCGATCGTGTCGCGTCTTCACCAGCAAGGCATTCACCGACTGGTTGGATCCTTGTTGGCGTTTGTATTGTTGCTTGGTTTCTTCGGGTTGCTCGGTGTGCTTGTCGCCCCGTCGGTGACCTCCCAGAGCGGGGACCTGATCGAAGACTTCCCGAGTATCTTCGACAACACGATGACCGAGACCCGCAAGGTCGCTAGTTCGATTGGGTTCACCGACATTGCGTTACCGAGCTACGAAGAGTTCAAGGAATTCGTCGGTGCTCCCGAGCAGCGTGATGCAATTATTGAGCAGCTACAGGGACGGATTGGGTCGATAACGTCGAGCCTGCTTGAGGCGTTGCTGGTGTTCTTCATCGCCCCGGTCGTCGCGTTTTACCTCCTCATTGATCTCCCGAGGCTACGCACCGGAGCTATCGCCCTTTTGCCGGCGGATACGAAGGACGAAATCGTTCATGTTTCACGCAACGTGGGTGGTGCTGTCGGCGGGTTTCTCCGCGGCCAGGTGCTCGTTGCTGTCATCGTTGGGATCCTGACCAGCACCGGGTTCGCTCTCATTGGTCTCAAGTTCTGGCTCATCATTGGAATGATCGCCGGATTCCTCAATATTGTGCCCTTTGTTGGTCCGTGGGTCGGTGGTCTGCTGGGAGTAGTTGTTGGTCTTGCGACCGCCGACCTCACCACCGCGTTATGGGCTGCTGGTGTTGCCCTGATCGTGCAGCAGATCGACAACAACTTCATTTCGCCAAACGTACTGCGGGCCACCGTGAGAATTCATCCAGCAGCGATCGTGCTGGTTCTGCTCCTCGGTGGTGCCATTGCGGGACTGTGGGGTGTCCTGCTCGCCGTTCCGCTCACCGGGGCCCTCAAAATCGTGGTTGGCCATCTCTGGCGGACCCGGGTTCTGGGTCAGGACTGGCGGGACATAACCGAGCCGGTGATCCGGGAGTCCGAGATCTATGAACCGTTGTTCGCCCGGTTGCGCTCCTTGGAGTCGGCTACGACGCCGTTTCGCTCGGATGTGCCGGCCGACTCGCCACCGGCGGATCCCGGCGCGCAGTCCTCGGGCGAGACGGTACAAGTTGCCGAGGACGAGCCTCGGGTAGTTCCCGAAGCCGACGATACTTCTGGCGAAGACCACAGCACCTCGCAGTAGGGACGCATCGCCATGCTGGATATTGGGATACTTGTCATTCTCGGGCTGCTTGGTATTCGCGGATGGTTTCGCGGCCTTCTGCGTTCGGTGATTTCGTTGGCGGTACTCGGTGTTGGGGCCTTCGTCGCATTCACGATGTCCGGTACCTTTGCAGGAACCGTGCAGGGCTTGACCGGGTTATCTCATGATCCGGCTCGGATGGTGGCCTCAACCGTTATCTTTATTCTCTTTTCGGCTGCAGGTGCGATTGTGTCGTCGGTGCTCCACAAGGGCATTCGGTTCCTTCCAGGTCTGACTACGCTCAATCGACTTGCCGGTGCAGCCTTCGCCGTGGTTGCCGGCTCCCTGGTCCTATTGCTTGGTCTCACCCTCGTGAGTCTGTTACCCCCTAACGAACTACTCGACAAGCAGTTCCGGGAATCTCGGATCGTTGCAACGTTCGTCGATCCAGATGGTTTCGCCCAGGGGTTGCTCACTACCATCACCGGTGATCGCCTTCCCCGGGCATTGCTTGTGTTCGAGCAGCTTGTCGGGGACCGACGACTCGTCGTTGCTCCCGACGCCAGCCAGCGAATACCTGCGAGTGAACCCGACAAGGTCGAAGCCCGTCCTGACCTTGCTCGCGATATCAGCGAGCTGATCAATCGAGACAGAGTGGGCAACAATGTGTCGGCGCTCTCAGCTTCCGATCCGCTCGCGGTGGTCGCCCTGGAACATGCAACAGCGCTCCTAATCGAGGGGAACGTGGCGTATGTATCCGACGCAGGAAGCATCGCAGATCGTCTCGATCGCGCCGATATTCTCCGGACCTCGGTCCATGCCGGCGTGGTGCTTGCTGTCTCTCCCGAGTCGGCACTAGAGGGCATCGGAGAGCAGCCGTGGACATCGCCAATCGTTACCGACGCCGACGTCACCAAGATTGGAGTCGGTGTGGCATCGGCAGGTGTTCTTCAGGTATACGTGGTTATCGTCAGCCAGTAGGGGAGGGGCACCGCTCGCCGTGTTTGATGACCCACCACTGTTGTTCCACGGCATTCGGTTCGGTGCGAGCCATCACGATGCGTGCTGACTCTAGGTAGCCGGGTGTTCGTCGGCTCTGGTGGACCGGCGTCGCCGCCACAGTGCAAACAGTGCAATGATCGCGGCTACCACGCCGATACCACCGCCGATATACCCGGCGGCCGAGGGTCCGCTGCTGGGAGTCTCAAGATCTGAGATGGCCAGAATCGATCGACGTGGCTCGAGGAGCGTGAAGTCCCACACGAGGCGTCCCTGATCATCGACCCGATCAGCGTTGGTGTCGACGATAGTTCCCGGCATGTCGACGACCGCCGTGATGGTTATGAACTGGGCGATTGTTTCAATCCCGACCGGTGCGTTGGCGGGTATCTCCGATTCCAGGTTCATGTCGATAAGCCCGGTGAGTGTTAGCTCGTTGTTGACGCGCTCGAAGGAAGCTTCCTTGATGGCCGACAGTTCCGAACCCACCGCAAAGAGGGTTTTGAGTTCTTCGAACGTGCTGAACGCCGCGGTCGCGTTCCACCGGGTGAAATCACCGTCGCGCGTCTCGGTGATCGTTACAGCCGAAGTATCTATCCCGAAACGTGCAAAAATTTCCTCCGGATCGAGTGTTCGGCCATCCTGTTCAATGACGTCACGCATTTGGTCATCGACGGAGAGGACGAACGTTCCACTCCCGGAGCCGTCCGCCTCGATCTGCATCTCAACACCGATCTCAAGCTTGCACGCTGAGAGGATGACGACGAAGGTCGCCAGAAGAACCAGACTGCGTTTCATTCAGACCACCTGTCTGCGGCGACGGATACTTCACAACGATAGATGCCACAGGGAATAACAACGGCGTATCCTATGGGTATGAACGAACCCCAGCTACCTGGTCCGGTGGGTCCGGCATTTACTGCGGCATACCTCCCGTATCTAGAGAGAACCCTTGCACGGTTAGACCTGCCGATGTCGGAGCGGGTGATGGGTGCGATCGCGGATGGAAAGAAATGGCTTGCGAATGAGCTGGAGGCGATTGATTCTGCCTCACCGCGAGACCTCCGACGCGGCCCCCTCGAGATATTTCAGGAGGCGATGCGATTCCCAACGGCCGCTCTGGTCGCCGAGGGTGTTGCACCCGCATTGCGCGACATCGTTGCCGAGTCGGCGCTCCCCGGAGATGTCTACGCCTTGGCCCCGGCATCATCCCAGGATCTTGGCGAGTCGGTATTGGAAGTGCATGTCGCGTGGGGAGTAGCACGCGCCCGGGCTCTCAGTGGGAGCTTGCCAGAGAGCCAACCACGCTCCGACCTCGCGGTTGTGCCAAGGTCTGCGGTGGCAGAGCCGGACCCGCTGGTGAGAGAGTCTCTCAAGGTTGCGCTCGAAGCCGCCGGTTATGCAACAACGCTGTGGCGTAACCCGGCCGAGGCCGAAACATCGGCAGGCACCCGGGTGATCCACGTCGCCGTCATTAGCGGGTCTCATCCAGTCGCTGATGCTCTTCTCGAAGTGTGTACCCGCGAGGACATCCCCGCCATCGTGGTTTGCGAAATAGCCGACGATATCGCCCAGGCCCGGTACTTGTCGCTCGGTGCTGTCCGTGTTGTTGGCCGAGAAGCGTTCATCGGCGGCGCCGCAACGATGCTCCCAAGACACACCTAGGTGCGGGACTTGCCGCGCTGGTTCCTTGCTGGGAACGCAAAGTCGCCCCGGGGGTTAGCCCGGGGCGACTGTCCTCGTCCTGTGGGGTAGGGCGAGGGGCGGTGGGGGGTCTTGTTAGTCGTTGCTGGTTTCGGTCTTGACCTTGGTCTTCAACATACCGTTCTCGATCTCGATCTCGACCTCTACCTCTTGTGAACCGTTGCGAAGCTTGACTTCGATGTCGGTGGCGGTTGCCTTGTCGATCTCGTAGCTCCAGCCATCGGCCTGGTCAACGGAGACCAGCGTGAGGACGCCGTTGGTGACATCAATGGTCACCATGCCGGCCGCACCCGCATCAATAACCTGGACACCGTCTTCGAGAGTTGTCGTGTTTCCAGCATCGTCATCGGACTG
>JAADIG010000141.1 GCA_013151445.1 Actinomycetota bacterium | reverse complement strand
GATGGCATCGGCGTAACCCGCGACCGTGTCGTGGCTTGCCCCACTGCCAGCGACGTGACCGGGGAGGTCGGGGGTGAACACCGTGAACTCGATCAGCCCCGGTACGACGGAATCCCATACTGTGTGAGTCGCCCCGGCCCCATGGATGAGAACGATAGTTGGCGAACGGGGATCAATCATCATCCAACGTTACCGCGTCCGCTCTCGCGATGGTGAGCGTTCGATACCGACCCACTGGTCGTGGCCAGGCCTGTGGGCCAGCTGGGCGAAATATTCCTGAACTCTAAGGGGCGAGCGTGGTCCCGGCAATCGTACCGTCGGTGACCTGGTCGAGTAGAACAATTTCCCCTAATACCACGTAGGTATGCAGAAAAATGCTCTTCGCCTCTTCGGCCGCCACATCGGCATGTACGCCTGCCGAAGTTCGGTTGTATAGGTCTTCTAGCGTCCGCCTCAATCGTTTTCGACGTGATTTTGACCGAGTGTTTGTCGAGACAAAGGTTTCAATCCGGTTGAGAGATTGCTGACGGTTTACATCGACCGTTTTTCCGTCTACATCGATTGGGTCCTTGGAGGGTGGGTACACCGCATCGGCAACGGCGTTAATGAGGCGACGACAGGACATCAACGCGTGGCTGACGGCCTCTGGATTCCCAGCCTCGAGCCGCTCATAGACCGCTCCTATCTTCTCAAGAGCTTCGCCTCCCATAGCCGAGAGCCGAGCGTCTACTGCTGCTTGGAAGGTTGTGAAGAGACTCCCCTGTTCGGAACTGAACGCGAGTGTGGCATGGACATCGGTGACCAGGTCGTGTAGGGCAGCAACTACCGCGGCCTGAATCGTCCGCACGCGTGTGAGGATTGGGAAGGCCTTGTTTCTCTCCCTCCTTGCGGCGTTCGTGACAGCGAGGGCCCAGTCGCCAGCTACCGCAGTCGTCTCGGACGCCTTGAGTTTTGCTTCGATTTCGTCGGCCCAAACTAGGAGCTCAGGGAGAGAGTTCATCAAGGTGGATTCCTCTCCTGGGATTGCCTCGCGCTGGCTCCTTCTGAGCGCCCGCACACCGCTCGCGTCCAGTTCGGGAGGGTATCCATAGAGCTCCCGGCTTGCGTATGTTCCGAGTTCCTTGTCCCCTACCCACTTGGCTAGGCGCGCCGCCTTGAGCAACAGTTGCTGGACATCGACGCTTCCTGTTTCGATGTCGTCGAGCAGTCCCGCTGCTAGTTCAAACTTCTCTGCTTGCGTCGCCATACGAGGTTCAGAGTAGCCATACCGCTGCGAGCAGGTCTTGGTTCGTAGATCACAGCGCCCCAGCGGCCGAATTGGCGCGTGTCACCGCTGGGTTGAGCATTCTCGTCATCAGGCTGATCGCGACTGACAAGAACTCAGCAAGCCAGCGGTGAGAGCGGTGCATAGTTTGCCGATCCTGCTGAAGAGATCTCCCGTTGGGGTTATGCACATGTGCGGGCAAAGGCGCTGTGGCCTCTCCGGTTGGGCGGTGAACTGGATCGCGTTCTGTTCGTGTCGGTCCGCTTGGTCGGGGATCGAACAGTCGGGCCCTCTAGGGTGGGGCTCGGCGGGTGGTGTAGACGCGTCCAAGTGGGCTGGTCCATCGGTATGCGCCGTTGGTGAGCTTTTCGGTGGTCCAGCCATGGTGCTTGAGGATGTGGTGGAACCGACAGAGTGGTGCAAGGTTGTGTTCGCTCGTGGGGCCACCGTTTTGGAGCGCAACACGGTGGTCGAGGTCGGATTCGATGGAGGGCATGCGGCAGCCGGGGAACATGCAGTGCCGGTCGCGGGTTTGAATGTTGCGGCGCATCTGGGCGGTTGGTCGTCGTGATGTGATGCCGGTGGTGATGGGTTCCCCGGTTTCGGTGTCGGTGACGGTCCAGCGCCATTCGGCGTCGGGTGACTCGTCTGCGATCTGGCGGGCAATGTCGGAGATGACGGGTCCGTAGCCGGCGAGTTCTCCGGGGTGTTCCGATAAAGCGGTCAGGGTATCGAGGTCAACAGTGACATGGACGGTGCCTCGCCCGGTGGTCGGGTACGAGTGACGTCCGGTGAGGAGGTCGAGGTAAACATCTGCCCGCAGCCGGTCGATGGTGCGGGTTTCGCCCTTGCGGCGCAGTGATCGCGCAATGGTGTTGATCCGGTTTGCGGCCCTGGTGGCATCGACAACGGGGAGATCGAGTCCGGTCAGGTTGCAGGTCCCATCGAGGGTGGGTTCCATGACGACACGCCGATCTGTGACGGCACGGTCGTGACGCTGCTGAGCGTCATCGGGATCGGCTTCGATACAGAGTTTCTTGATTCGCGCCCGGAGTTGTCCGGTGGTGAGCTCTGGTGCGATCTCGGCGATGCGTTCCACGACGTTGCGGGCCACTCCGGTAGTGAGGTGGGCGGTTGCGGCGTCGATGGTTTTCGCTCGTCGGGTGTCGATCACCCCGGATTTGAGCATCATGTGTACTCGGGGGAGGCGGCGTTGCAGGCTCAACGCAAACCCGAGCTCGTTATCCGCAGCTCGGCGAGTGAGTTGTAACGCGGTTCCTATTTCAACGGCGGCTTCTTGGGCGGCAGTGTGGAACCCGACATCGGGTTCCGGGTCATCCTCTTCGTTTTCGAATGTGGTGGTGACTGCGGCCATGGCGGTGTAGAGGCGGGCCTGGTAGTGCGATGCCATGCGTTGATGGGCACGCAACACGGTGACCTGGTCAAACCCGGAGATATCACCTACGTCAATACTTGCGAGATACGCCGCGAGGGCAAGACCCGGTGCCATGTTATCCAGCCCGTCGGGGACACCCGGGACATGACCAGAACGATCGGCCAGGGCGGCGAGTTCGGGGAACTCTGTTGCCAGGTCCATGTCGGTTCCCGGTTCCCAGTTGGGTCCCCACTCGTCGCCGAGCAGGGCACACAACCGGTCGAAATCAGTGACCGGAACCGTCTCCGACACTGCCTCGTGTGTTGTTGTTAATTGCCCGTAACTCATACCCGAACTATACCGAACACACGTTCGACAGTCAACCCCAAAACCCAATGAATCCAGGATTTCTGGTGCAGTTCTCGTACAGGACTCTAAAAGTCGGCACATCGACAGGTCGGAATTTCGCGACATGTGATGTCGCTGCACGGATACGAGGCATGATCGCCGTCGCAGGCGTGCCGGTTCAGTGCTTTCCAAATATCCTTCGGTGGGTGGAAATAGTTCTAACCTCGATGCGAGTCGGACCGATCGGATGCTCGGTCCAGCCGGTACGGCACGCTCCTGAAATCTGTAGCCCAGTCGGGCTACCTTTCCATCGTCGAGGCGACCTTCGCCAGCACACGCGAGCGGGAAGACTCCATGGTGCGCGATCAGGACTTCGTCGGTTTGGCTTTCACGCTACCTTCGAGACTTCCCCCGGCTCCCACGATGCTGCCGGTACTGCCGATGGCGACGAGCCATAGACCCAATCCGACGCTTGCACGTCCCGTGCCGCCGCTATTGACGAGTTCCACAACCGTCAGAGTTGATTGGAACGACACATACGTGATCCAGAGCGCCAGTCCCCCTGCTGCAAGGGCTGTCAATGCACCGATGGTTGATGAGCCTTGAGACACCACGACAGCTCCTCCCAGCATGATCACGATACCTAGAACTAACGTGATCATGCCATCGCCTTCTGTGCCGGATATGTTGACGGTCCCGAGGAAGGCCAATGTCGCGGTTCGCCATGGTAGAAGTGATCCGGCCGTAACGAGGAAACCCGACACGATGGTTATCCATCCTCTGGTCGCCGCCACCGACTCATAGGTGCTCGGTGTCTTCGTTGATGGCGTTGGAGCGCCAGCTTTCGTGTCCTCTGCCAGAGGGTGTCCGCAATGTGGACAGCTCGAAGCCTGATCAGATACGGGATGATCGCACTCGGGGCATTCCACCAGCGGCATCAAGTTCTCCCACCATTCGCTGTCGACAAGTTACCGCCTGCAGTTAGACGCGGCAAGCGTTCTTGCCCGCGGAGAAATCGCCTATGGCACATGTCAGACCGAGTAGGAACCTGGAGGGGTGGGTCACAGCCAGCGATCCACCCCTCTTGTGGTCGTCTACCCTATTCGTAGGCGATTGCTTCGAGGACGTTGAGTCTCGCCGCCTTGAACGCCGGCCATACTGCGGCGATGAGACCAGCGAAGAACGCGATGACGACATACGCCATAAGCTGGCCGAATGGCACTGCGAACTTGCCGAGACCTTCATCTTCAAGGGCACGGGCCACGGCCCAGCCGAAGAACAGGCCCATGCCGATGCCAAGAGTGGCACCGAACAGGGATACGATCACCGACTCCCAACGAATCATCTTGCGAACCTTGCGTCGGCTCATCCCGACCGCCCGTACGAGGCCAATCTCTCGGGTTCGCTCGATGATTGACAGGGCCAGCGTGTTGACGATGCCGATAACCGCAATGAAGATCGCGAGGCCGAGTAGTCCCTGGAACAACGCGAGTGCTCCATCGATCTGCTTTTCCGCATCCGCGACCAGCTCGGACTTGTCTTGGAGTTCGGTGGTCGGGTAGTTGTCGGTAACTTCGAGGATCGCAACGCGTCCCTCCTCAAGTGATACCCCCGGGGCAAGCTTGACCGCAACGAACCCATCGCCTGTCGGCTCATACTGTTGTGTGAATACCTCGGTGGAGATGAGGTAGTCACCGAATTCGGTACGAGCAAACGTCCCCGTCACGGTGAATGGGACGTCCTCGACCAATGGTGTCGTAATTGTTACGGATTCACCAACCGTCCAATTCCTAGCCTTCAATAGCTTCTCGCTGACGATGATTGTGTTCGCCGTCAGGCTATCGAGAGCACCGGGCGCCGGTTCGATAGTGAGCAATGACTCGGCCTTGGCAGGGTCAACAGCTGTGATGAAGCCCTTCTCATCGTTGATGAGCGCCTCGCCAAACTGGAACGCTCCGGCGACTGCCACTTCATCGAGAGCGTCGACCTGCCCGACCAGATCTCGAGAGAACGTCATCGGGATGTTGGGGTCCTCTCCGAGCTGCGACGACTGGATCGTGAAATCGGATGGGAATGCTTCGTCGACCGTCTCCGCTATCGACGCCTTGATCGTTGCAGCAAAGATGGCCACAAACGTGACGAGCGCGATCCCGATCATCAGGGCGGAAGCAGTCGATGCGGTGCGTCGCGGAGCCCGCTTGGTGTTCTCCTTCGCAAGGGTTCCCGTTATGCCAAAGATCTTTGGCAGTGGTGCACCGATGACGTTGGCGATCGGGCGTGCTGCCAGCGGAGCAAGGACCGACACGCCGATGAACATGATGAGTGCGCCACCGCCAACGTTGGCGATAGCGTTCCCGACCGATCCGAAGAGACCGGTCATCAGGAACACAAGCCCCAGCGCTGAGATGGATACGCCTGTGATCGCCCGTTTGCGCATCGTGGTCTTACGGACGCGCGTCTCGCCTCGCATGGCTGCCACCGGAGACACTTTCGAGGCACGGTACGCAGGTAGTAACGCTGCCAACATCGTGACAATAACTCCGGTCGCCATGCCGACGAAGACTGTGCGTGACAGGACGACGAGACTGCCTGGCGGAACTGCGAGTCCTGCTGCGTTCATGGCTGATCGGATCGCACCCGCGAGGCCGATGCCCACCACGACGCCGAGCGCCGATGCAAACAGGGCGACGATCAGCGCCTCGACGACGACCATCACGATCACCTGGCGCCCGGTCGCTCCGATGGCGCGCAACATTGCGAGTTCTCGGGTGCGTTGGGTGACGATGATTCGGAAGGTGTTCTGGATAATGAACGAGCCAACGAATACAGCCACAGCCGCAAATGAGAGCAGCGCAATGTTGATAATTCCGAGGCTGTCGTTGACTTCGCTGAGGTCCGCGGCCTGCTGGCTCTGGCCGGTTATCGCGATGATTCCGGCGGGCAAAGCCTCATTGATGTCCCGGGCGAGATCCGCAGCCGAGACGCCCGAAATGGCTGCAACACCGATCGAGTTGAATTGTCCTTCCAGACCGAAGATGCGCTGTGCCTCCGTCATCTCGAACGCCGATAGCGTTGCTCCGAGCAGACTGTCCTGATCGCCGAAACTCATCAACCCGACGATCGTGAAATCCTCCGCCTCTCCGGTTGCCTGAATCTTGACGACGTCACCGAGCTTGAATCCCTGGGCCGCGGCCGTACCAACATCGATCGCAACCTCGCTGGAGGTGGTCGGTCCACGTCCGTTGCCATCCTTGATGCTGAGGGGCGAGAGGCGGCTTACGTCCGACCACGCAAACCCGAGGGTCGGTGCGCCACCGTTTTGGACGATCTTTGGATCGCCAGCGTCGTCGGTGGTGATAATCGTTGCGAATCCGGTGACACCACCGGTCGCGATTTCGACGCCATCGACCGCAGTGACAATGTCGAGGACCGACTCATCGAAGGGAACGTCCGCCGAGCCGACGCCGGTTCCTTCCGCTGCGATGGCGACGTCGACCCCCTGGTAGATGTCGGTGAAGAGGGAGTCAAACTGGCCTTTGATGGTGTCGGTAAATACGTAGGTCCCCGACACGAAGGCAACACCAAGGATGATCGCGATTGCCGTGAGGGCAAGCCTTGTGTGCGAGGACACTCTTGAGAGCTGCTTTATACATGTGTTAGTTCCCGAGGTCTTTCATGGCCTCGAAGATGCCATCGGTGGTCGGATCGTCCATCGACGCAACGACCTTGCCGTCGTCGAGGAAGATCACCCGGTCCGCATACGCCGCCGCCGACGGGTCGTGGGTCACCATGACAATCGTCTGACCAAAGTCACGGACGGCCTTACGCATGAACGACAGCAATTCGGCTCCCGACGTCGAGTCAAGGTTGCCGGACGGCTCATCGGCGAAAATGATCTCCGGCTGGCTCACTAAAGCACGAGCGGCAGCAACCCGCTGCTGTTGGCCACCCGAGAGTTCAGTGGGGCGGTGTGAGAGTCGGTCGAGGAGCCCGACGGCTTCGATCACATTGTCGAACCATGCCTTGTCTGCTTCACGACCTGCGATGGAGAGCGGGAGCAGGATGTTCTCACGAGCGCTCAGGGTCGGAATCAGGTTGTATGCCTGGAACACGAAACCGACACTCTCGCGGCGAAGTTCGGTGAGCGCCTTGTCCTTGAGCGAACCGAGCTCGGTATCGCCGATAAACACCTCGCCAGCGTCGATCGTGTCGAGACCCGCGAGTGCGTGCAACAACGTCGACTTCCCGGATCCGGATGGTCCCATGATCGCCGTGAACTTCCCGACTTCGAACTCCGCAGATACGCCGTCGAGTGCCCGGACTTCGGTGTTGCCCTCACCGTAGATCTTTACTCCGTCGATGATGCGGGCGGCGGACGGTCCCTGCGTGGTGGTGGGTTGCATTGTTACTCCAAAAAACTCTTCGAGGACTTCCCAGTCACCAACCTATGGCAAACGAGCTCTCGTGTCGTCGGCCAGGATGGGGATTCGGTGGTCCGTCTATGGGTTGAGGTTCCCGAGGAGGCTTCTCATCCTCAGGAATGATGCGACTGTAAAGCGTGACGCGGCGTGAGAGTCAAGGACCGACAGCAAGCCTCGGAAGACCTCGACCCAATCAGAGCAACGTGCTGGCTATCGACCCGGACGGACGAGTTCGGTCTCGTAGGCAAAAACGACCGCCTGCACACGATCACGGAGCTCGAGTTTCGTCAGCAAATGAGACACGTGCGTCTTTACCGTGGTTTCGCTGACGAATAGCGCGTCGGCGATCTCGGCATTCGACGATCCCTGCGCCAGCTCGACGAGCACATCGCGTTCTCGGTCGGTCAGGAGGGCGAGACGGACGTTGTTCTCCGGGTCGATCGGAGCGGGTCCGTTCCGAAAGTGTTCCACGAGCTGGCGCGTGACCGAAGGCGCGAGCAGCGCCTCACCCTCAGCGACGATCGAGATCGCGGACACGAGCTCCGCCGGCGGTGTGTCCTTGAGTAAGAACCCGCTAGCACCGGCTCGGATCGCGGCAAACACATACTCGTCGAGCTGAAACGTCGTGAGAATCAAGACTTTCACCGACGGGATCTCCTCCTGGATACGCCCAGTTGCGGTAATACCGTCCATGACCGGCATGCGGATGTCCATAAGCACGACATCTGGTGTCAACTCGTGGGCCAGCGCCACAGCCTGCTCCCCATTCTCCGCCTCACCGACGACATCGATGTGAGGCTCGACATCGATGATCATCTTCAATCCGGCGCGGATCAACGTCTGGTCGTCCGCTATGAGAACCCGCAGCGGCGGGGTCATTGGTCTGTCGGGATATTCACATGCACGTTGTACCCGCCTCCCACGCGTGGTCCTGCCTGAAACGTTCCGCCGAGGACCGTTGCCCGCTCACGGATACCGATGATTCCAAGTCCGGACCCGTCGGTTCTACCCAGATCGTGGGCGGCGCCGTCGCCGTTGTCGGCAATGATGACATCAATTGCGGTGTCGTGATACTCGATCGTTACATCGGCGGTAACCCGCGTACCACCATGTTTCAAGGAATTGGTGAGTGATTCTTGCACGATTCGAAACACGCTGAGCTCGATTCCCTGGGCGAGCGGCCTTCGTACCCCCTTCAACGTCAACCGGGCGTCGAGTCCGGCCTCACGCATCTGCCCGATGAGTAGCTGAATCCTGGATATCGTCGGCTGTGGGTCGAGTGCGCCGTCGTCACCATCCTCACGGAGAAACGCCAGCATGCGACGCATCTCACCCATGGCATCTCTGCCTGCCTTCTCGATCGTGTTCATCGCTTCGTGGGCCTTTTTCGGATCACGTTCGATCATCCGGTCAGCGCCCGCGGCTTGCAGCGTCATGACGGTCATTTGATGGCCGACGATGTCATGAAGTTCACGGGCGATTCTGGACCGCTCCGCACGAATCCCTTCCTCAAGTTCACGAGTTCGCACTGCTTCATCAAGCCTGGCCTGTGCTTCGATTCGGGCTGCGTAGCTGCGGGTCTTGTGAACCTCACGACCGAGCGCAAGCGATGCGGCGAGAAAGCCGAGCGTGGACAAAACATCGACGAACCCCAGGTCAGGAGAGAGGACCGCCCCGACGGCGGTGAACAATGTCTGGAAGACTACAAACCCGCCGCCGATAATTGCCGAACGGCGCAGGTTCATTTCGCTGCCGATCGCATGGGCGACAAAAGCGGTCCAAACGCCGAGGAACGAGAGCGGATTCTCCGCAAACCGATCGATCATCCAGAACACCGAGCTGATAACCATGACATGCATCGGGAATGCTCTGCGGAATGCCATCGGTAGGGAAACCGCAAACACCATCACGACAGCGATCACGATACGTGATGTGGAGAGATCGGCGGTTTCCGGCCCGAACACGATCTGTGCCGACGCCAGGACTCCCAGACCCACGGCGAGGAGTGCATCGGTTTTGAATGTCTCAGATCTGAACAGGTACATGTCGTGATCGTACGACATCGAGCTGCGAGTCCGCATCACGCGTAACGATGATTGGCGTATCGTTCAAAGGGATGAGGTAGACATCGCGGTACCGTACCGTGATGTACCGATACCGAGATTCGATCGTGGTGGTCCGTTCGACGTTGCGGGACACGACACCCATCGTCGGGTCCGCAATTGTTGTCGACACGTTCCGTGCGTTCACGACCGCGGCGTACGCCTTCGCTCAGGGGGTCGAATCGATCTACCTCACGGACTCTGTTTCCCACGCCCTCGACCTTGCCACGGCACATGGGTTCCTGACGATGGGTGAAGTCGGAGGCCACAAACCAGCCGAATTCGAACTTAGCAACTCACCCTGGGAGATCACACAACGTGACGACCTTGAGGGGGTGACCCTCGTCCACCGTTCCTCGGCCGGTACCCGAGGGGCGCTGCATGCGGTTCGGCTAGGGGCGGTACCGGTGTTTGTCTCCTCCCTTGTTGTGGCATCTGCAACGGTGCGGGCTACTTGCGAAGCTGCAATGGTCACAATCGTCGCGGCCGGCCTTCATGGTGAGACGCCGACCGACGAGGATGAAGCGACCGCCGCATTGCTTGCGGCTCAACTTCGGGGAAGGCCGGCCCACCCGGCTGAAGTTGTTGAAGATATCCGAGGCGGCCAGGGGGCAAAACGGTTACGAGCGGCGCAGTGGTCCCGCGACGAAGACCTGGACCTATGCCTTGCCATCGACCGATTCGACTTTGCGATGCGAGTATCTGAGGATGTGGTCGGAGTTCGGATTGATCAGGTCTCTTAGATGTATCTACCTTGTTTCACCGGGGCGTGACGTTCGTCCACCGTCTTGCTTTTGTCGGACTCCAAACCGCAGCCTTCTCGCCTCGGCGATATATCGACGCCCGCCAGCAACGGTGAGAATCGCACTATCACGATCACCTACGAAGCCGACCTCCTCGACTCGGCTGTTGCGGGCAATGCACGCATCAACAGCGCCAACGTCTACGGCAACCAGACTGACCACATCACCGGGACACCGGCCACACCACCGCTTCCCTGGAGCTTCGGCGTCCAGGCGACTCCAGGCCACCGCAACGGCGTTCATTGTGGAGCCCCGATCTGACGAC
>JAADIG010000051.1 GCA_013151445.1 Actinomycetota bacterium | reverse complement strand
CGGCGTCGTCGGCGTAGCTCCACAGATACTCCCGTTTGCGTTCTCGTGGTCATTCTCGTTCACCAACCCACCAGTACCTCTGGAGTTCTCCAAAGAACCGTCGTATGCGTATTTGTTGGCTGGCACCCCGGTTGATGGCACCGGGGCCGCCACCGATGTGTTCCTTGAGATCGCTGTCGGAGTGCTGTCACCGGTCGAGGCTCCCGGTGGACCGGATCTCTTTGCCCGGCTCGGTTATCAAACCGAACCGACACTCGCTCCCATCAATCTGGAACCCGATGGGTCCGCCCCTATCTACCGCCTCGACAGCGCCTTCGGGATGACTCTCGTGTTTACCGACGGCAGCTACTACGTGAGCCTCACAGTGACCGACGGCTGTGAAGCAGCTGGACAAGATCGGTTGATGGGCGGCGAATCGTGTGTTGCGTGGGACGAACTCCAGATGGCTCTGGATTCCCTCGCCGTTATCGACCCGGCAACGCTGCAATAACCAACGCAGATCGGAGTCGGCTGCGTTCTTGTGACGCTTCGATGGGATTATTGCGGTCAAGCGTCACAAGAACGGGAGTGTGGAGCGGACGTCGTTGATCAGGGTTTCCACCGCGGCCTGGAGCGGGCCGTTGGTGGCGATGAAACCGGGCATCAGGGGGTTCGGGTTGTTGAAGCTCACCGGCTCAAACAAGGGGCCGCTGATGGAACCTCCGGCCGCACGCACCAGTGCTGCGCCGCCGGCAACGTCCCATTCGTTCTTGGGAACAAGGGTCCAGGTGGCGTCCGCCAAACCGGCCGCGACACATGCGATCTTGTAAGCGACCGACCCCATGGTCCGGACCGCAATCGGGGTGGAGAAAAACGGGTCCCACTCGCACCGTTTCGTCTCTGATCGGGATGCCAGCACCAGGGCGCCAGCGATCGACGAACGCGCAGTCGTCGTGACTGGCTCACCGTTGAGGGTCACCCCGTCATCGATCGAACCAACGATGCGGTGGCCCGCCCCCGGATTGAGAACACCCCCGGCGACCGCGACACCATCAACAACGAGTGCCACCGAGACGCACCATTCGGGGATGCCCATCACGAATTCGCGGGTTCCGTCGATCGGATCAACTATCCACGTCCGGCCACAGGCCAACCGATCAGCACTGTCGACGGTCTCCTCGGAGAGCCACCCCTCACCCGGAAGGGGAAGCGTTTCACGAAGGGCCCTGTCCACCGCAAGGTCCGCGGCAGTCAAAGGGTCATCCCCGGTTTTCATCCGGGCCTCGACCTCGCCGGGTGTGAAGTCAGCAAGAACAACTTCCGCACGGTCGAGGGCAGCCTCGATCCGGGCGATGTCGTCAGTGTTCGTGACTCGACTCAAAAGGGTTAGACCTCTGTTTCGAGATAACCCTCGTCGACCAGGTAGTTCATGATGGTTGTCGCAGCCTCATCCGGTGACATCTCGGTCGTCTGGATGATGATCTCGGCGTCCGTCGGGACCTCGTATGGATCCGAAATACCCGTGAACTCCTTGATGATGCCGGCTCGCGCCTTGGCGTACAGGCCCTTGCGGTCCCGCTGCTCACATACCTCAAGCGGTGTAGCAATGTACACCAGGGCGTAACCACCAACAGCCGAGATTCCTTCACGGTTGGCGTCCCGGGGACCCGCATAGGGGGCAATCGGGGCACACACGGCGATCCCGCCCGCCTTGGTGATCTCCGACGCGACATACCCGATGCGGGTGATGTTCGTATCGCGATCCTCCTTGGAGAACCCGAGACCCTTCGAAAGGTTGGTCCGGACGATGTCGCCGTCCAGAAGCGTGACCGACCGACCACCGAGCTCGAGGAGTTTCACCATGAGGGCGTTAGCGATCGTTGACTTGCCCGAACCGGACAGACCGGTGAAGAAGACCGTGAACCCCTGATCCTTGCGGGCCCGGCTCGTCTTGCGCAGTTCGGTGACGACCTCGGGATACGTGAACCAACCCGGGATCTCGGATCCATCAGCAAGCTTCTGGCGAAGCTCGGTTCCGGAAATTGAGAGAAACTCCGTTCCGTCAGGAACTTCGTCGATCGGCATGTACGAGTCCTGGCTCGGTACAAACACCATCAGCTTGAACGGCACCAGCTTCACACCCATCTCCTCCTCGAAGGAGATGACAAGTTCCTGAGCGTCGTAGGGGCCGTAGAACGGCGTTCCCTGGGAATCCGATCCGGGACCTGCATGGTCACGACCGACGATGAAGTAATTCACTCCATGGTTCTTCCGGATGAGTGCATGCCACACGGCTTCGCGGGGTCCACCCATGCGCATGGCGAGGCCAAGAAGCGAGACACTCGCCGATCCCTCTGCGTACCGCCCCATCAGCGCCTTGTAGACACGGACTCGTGTGTAGTGGTCGACGTCGCCGGGTTTCGTCATGCCAACAACCGGGTGAATCAACAGGTGCGCACCGGTCTCTGCGGCGGCGCGCATCGTGAGCTCAACATGCGCCCGGTGCATCGGGTTCCTTGTCTGGAACGCCACGACATCAGTGATGCCGGCAGCGTCGAACTCGCTGCGCAGCTCTGCCGGGGTTTTCCGCAGCTCCCTGAAGTCGTAATGGGTGGGGGCCTGGAGACCTTCCACCGTGCCACCGACGTAGTGCGAGTTTCCGATCCCCATGAGGTACGCGACCGCGGGGTGTTCCGTGTTGGTCGTCCCGAACACCTTTTCGGCCTCCTCGGCACGATCGGGTTCCCACACATCGCTGACGGTAATCACTGCAAGCATGACACCCTCAGGATCGCGCAACGCCACCTTGTCCCCGGATGAGAGACCAGCGGCAAACTCCTCGGTCACGTCGAGCGTTATCGGCATCGGCCACAGGGTGCCGTCCGCGAGGCGCATGTCGTCACGCACTGATTCGTAGTCGGCTTTCCCGAGGAATCCAGTGAGCGGCGAGAAAGAGCCGTTCATCAGTAGCTCGATATCGTTCATTTGGCGCGGAGTCAGGTCCCATGACGCAAAGTCACGAGATTCACCCTTCAACTCCGCTGCTCGGCCGTCGTCAACGATGAGGTCGACGAGAGTTCCGCCATGAGGCTCGATGAGATTGTCAGACACGGTGGCTCCTTGCCAGGTTCTAAGGTCTAGTTGGGTAAAGAAAAGGTGGGGGTGCGGGGATCGTGCTTCAGCGATCCATCCCGCTCGAAAACGCGCGGAATGCTATCGGTGTTCATGAAATCCCGAAAATCGTGGTTATTCCTCGGTGAGGCTGGCACGGAGGTCTTGCATCGACTTGAGTACGGAGCCGGCTTCGTCGCCAATGCGGGGAAGCTTCGCCGAGTTCCGCTCGTAACGACTCTTGCCACGGCTGAAAGGACGAGCGGCGGGCGCCTCCTCGGTGTCCTCGTTCTCATCTTCACCACCCGATGGCTCGGTTGAGCTCGCAGCCTCATCGCCTCCGGATCGTTGCGCTGCCTGAGCAAGTTCCGTCGTGCGTTCCTGCAACTGCTGGACCTTGGCCTCCAGCGCGGCGTTGACTTGGGCGAGTTCGTCTCTTTCGCCGCGAACCTCCGAGATCGTTGCTTGGAGATCCGATTGGTGCCGTTCCATGCGGGCGAAAATGGCCGCATTCTCGGATGCGGTCTCCTCGGAAGTCACCACCAAAGATTCATGTTCTGAAGCAATGGTCGCTGCATCCGCAAGTTGCTGCTCGTGCTCCTCCACCAGTGCCGATACCTTTGTTTCCACGCTTTTACGTTCCGTCTCCAGATCGGTGAGCGCGGCGTCGAGCTGAGTCTGGAGCTGGTCACGCTCCGCTGCGAGTTCCTGTATCCTCTCAGCATCCTCGCTAGCGAGCCCCACCCGGTTCATGCCGGCGTTGACGATCTCGCGCTCGCTATCGAGACGCTGCCAGGCATCAGAAAGCGAAGACTTCTCCTGCGCGATAACGTCACTTGCGGCAGAGAGCTCGGATCGTTGTCCCTCGAGTTCCTGCTCACGGACGGTCAATCTTTCTTCGAGGGCACGGAGTTCGGCCTGTGTCGATTCCGAATCGGCGAGTTTGGCGGTGGCATCCGACGATTGTTCAGCATTATCAGTGATCTGTTTTGTGAGTTCTTCAACCGATGCGGTCGCCTCGGCAAGCTCACCCTCGACAACGATCAGGCGCTCCTGAGTAACCGCGGCTTCCGCTACCCGAGCCTCCAGCTGTTCGGCCAAAGTCAACGACTCAGCGAGATCAGCCT
>JAADIG010000085.1 GCA_013151445.1 Actinomycetota bacterium | reverse complement strand
GAATTCGAGGAGAACTACTACGTTCAAGCCGAGTCAGGCCACCGGGTCGAGACTCACACGATCGAGCCTGCATGAAACCCGGGGAGGTTCACATCGTGCTTCTCGACTGCTAACAGTCGGAGTGTCCGCGACTTGAGTCGAAATACGAAAACGCGACGTCACAAGATTACGACAGTCGAAAGACGCGCGTCTCCGCAGGCAACGAACTGAACTTGGAGACCACTAGCACGATCAGCGATAATGCGTGAGCAGTCAACTGCGCGATGGGGCGTTCGGCCATAGTCAAACACGGGTCTGTTGGTGAGTGGTGTGTTGGAAATAGCAATTGCAGCTGTGTCTGAAGGACACGTCTCGCTTGACAATGAACTACGACTTATCAAAGCAGCTCTTCTCTATGCCGACAGTGTTGTGCTCTTTAGCCCCACTGCTCAGATACTCGACGATGTCGCCGCGTTGGGAGAGGCATCGCAGGCCGACCGCTTGAACGTACTGATCGAAACCGCGCCAATGCTCGGAAGAGCGGAGGAAGCAGAGCAGCTCGTCCACATGTATCGATCGGTCAACCTCATGAAGAATGAGAAGCAGCGAGTGTTGAAGCGAATGGAGCTGGATCACCTGCTAGACCAAGCATGGGTACCTCTGCAAGCGAGCGTCGACAGAATGCTTGCCGAGGCTGGGATGCAGGAACTTCTACTCGCCGTTGACGAGGGACTCCTCGAGGTACGGCAAATCGGACGTGGGTTTCCTGAGTCTGCAACTATTTCCATCTATGACGACATGGCAGCATCATTCGCCGCGAGTCTCACGGACATTCTGACTCAGCACTCTGCTTACCCGCTGTTCGATAGCGGATCAGCCGAACTAGCTGCAGCAATGGTGCGTGACGGATTGATCGTTCCCAATGCGATTCAGAACCGTCACGGCGTCGATGCCGCTTCTGCAGCCTCCTACATAGAGCGATTGCCTACATTCGAATCGGCGACGATGCAAGAGGTGATCGATGCCCGAGCGTCGCTGTCGAGACCTTTGCAAAGGTTCCGATCAGCTGTTCGGCAGGTGGGTGCCACGTTCGAGTCTCAGCCCTATTCGATCGAACTTCAGCGAGAGATCGACGACGCTTGGGACCTCACAGTCGATCCTGAGTTGCAGGAGTTGCGTGAGGATCTGAGGAACGCGAGCTACACGAGGTTGCTGGGCCGACGAGCATCGCGAAGTATGAGTGGACTGACTGCGACTGGCCTCATCGTTGGATCAATGATGATGGGACAGATTCCAGACATGATGGCAATGCTGGGTGCTGCCAGTCTGCTGACGGGTGCGGCGTACGACAGGATAGATGAGTTGGAAGAACTCAAGAGGCAAAGATTCTTCTTCCTTCATGCGGCTGAGCAGGCTCTCGACGAGTGAACTGTCCCTGTGCTATCCGCACCGACAAGACTCACAGGAACCTCTCTGCGGCTCAATATGTTACTTCCAGGGTCTTCGGCGCACCCCCACCACAGGGCTGCTCTCTCACCACACATCCTGGAGGCTGGGTGCTTCCTGCTGTGGGTGGTCGTTCACATGATGCTGCCTGCGCACAGGTGCGGATCTTGTCCGAGGCTGCCTGTGCGTTGGAATCGCAAGCGATCGCCAAGGGAGGCGACCATCATGACCAGCAACGACTTCGACTATCTACTCCGCGAGTCACTCGCAATGCTCGAAGGGCTGAGAGAAGGAGCACTCCGAGTGGGCGAGGAACGATCGGATGCGGTCGATCTGGTTCGCGATGCGCTTCTCGCCTTCGCTCCTGCAGCGTCACCAACACCGATCACGATCGTCTCGGACGCTGCTTAGCAAGCAACCAACTGACAAAGGAGGGTCGCAGCTTCACCGCTGCGGCCCTCCTTCTTTGCGTTGCGAGTCGCGTCAGGATGCGACCGCAGCCATACGATCGGCCAACCCCTCTCGCTGGCCATCCCAGAAGTTCGCATACACATCGAGAGTGACCGCAGGCGACGAATGCCCCAACATCGCTGCCACCAGGGGCGGTGTCGCACCTGTAGCGATCAGCGTCGACGCATATGTGTGTCGCAGGTCGTGGAAACGCACACCTTCCATGTCAAGCTCCGCCATTGCTGGCAGCCAGGCACGTCGGCGGAACATCGAATGATCGATGAAGCCACCAGATGGAGAAGGGAAAGCCAGCCTGTCACTGTCTGAGCGGAGAATCGTTGCCGCGAGTGTGTCGCGGATTGCTGATGAGAAGATTGCCTTGCGTCTCGATGAGTCAGACTTGGGCGGCCCAAGCTGACGAGTCGCAATCGAGTAGCTTCGACGGACAACGATCTCGTTCGATGCAAGGTCGATGTCGTCGGCAGCGAGGCCAACGATCTCGCCCCACCGCAAACCAGCGAAACCAGCAACCAACACGACAGGTGAAGCCCACTCAGGCACCGCGCCTGCGATGCGCCACACATCAGACGGCGCAGGGCACATCATGTGCCCCTCCGCCTGAGCTTCGCCGCGGTCGATGTGGCGGCGACCAATCGCCACCTTCGTGAACGGATTGCGAGTACTCAGCCCCTCAGCCACTGCCTCTGAGAAGCAGCCCGAGAACACTGCACGTACCTTCCTGGCACGACCCGCTCTTCCATCAGCAACCATTCCGCTGATGAGGCCCTGCGCGGCGCTGCGCGTGATCGACCCAACAGGACGAGTACGCCACGCATGCGGCAGATGGTTGCGCACGATCGACTGGTAGTCGATGTACGTCGACTGTCGCAGCGTTGCATGCTTGCGTTCCATCCACTGTTCGACCCATTCACCGACCGTCACCTTGGGCGGCAACGGCAGCTCTTGCGTCGCGGTCTTGTGTCGTACGAATGCCAGCCACGACTTAGCGTCTGCCTTATCGTCGAACGTTTTGGAGCGTCCGCGGGGTCACGCCAGCGGACTCGCCAGCGTCCATTGTCGAGATGGGTCATCGAGCCGTTCATGCAGCCTCTCCTGTGTAAGCAGCGTGTAACCGCCGTCCTGCTTTACAGGCTGCAGATGCCTAGAACCCGTACGTAGCCTCGCCTCCGAGTTCGTAGCTCAGGGGTAGAGCAACGCACTCGTAATGCGTAGGTCGCGGGTTCAAATCCCGCCTCCGGCTCCATAGGAGCCGTCCGCATCGAGCGTCATGCGGTTCCTCAACGTTTGCAGTCCTACCCGCGTTCACCGTTTACTCGAGTGACTGGCCACGTCACAGCGCCCACCGTTCGTGTGCCTCCATCGTGGCGTATGGTAGATGCACTGCCTACGACCTGGTCCGAGGACGGCGAGAATGTCAGTGAGAAGGCATGGGGACCTCCAATGAGCGTGGTCAGCGGATGTGAGGCATCGTGTTGGAGTATCAGATGCTCCCACTCTCAGGAAGATCGGTCGAGCAAAGTCGGATCTGTTCGACTCGGGCCCGACGCTCGATCGTCCTACGCTCCCGACAGTGGGGTATGCTCGGCGTCCAACCGCAGAGTCGTCGGAGGCAGCTTCGGGACTCGGAGCGAGGTTGCAACGTGCGAAGAATATCGTTACGCGAACTCGAGAATCTGGTGGCCCTCGCCGAGCACTGTTCGGTGACACGCGCCGCATACGCTGTTGGGCTGTCACAGCCTGCGATGTCGGCTGCGCTGAAGAGGCTCGAGCATACGGTGGGCTCGACGCTCTTCGTGCGCCAGCGCGGGCAGGGCATTCGTCTGACACCAGAAGGCGAGATCCTGGTGGCCGAGGCGCGTTCGCTCATGGCGCGTTCCGACGAGCTGCAAGCACGAATCTCCGGGGCGACGTCTGCCCGCTCGGGGCGCCTCGTTGTTGCTGCACTCGTAACAGTCGCCCCGATCGTCATCCCTTCGCTCGTTCGTCGATTCCAGGCCACATACCCAGATGTGATGGTGGAGATTCGCATCGGGAGCCAGGACCAACTGCTGGACTGGTTGGCCACGGGAGTCGCACATCTTGCGATCACGTACGACCTCGAGTTTGGATCCGCTGTCGATTTCGAACGCCTCATCGATGCAGGGCCTTGTGCCGTTCTGCCAGAGGATCATCCACTCGCGATCAAGAACCGGATCCATCTATCCGAGCTCGCGGATGAGCCGTATATCCTCCTCGATCTTCCGGTGAGCAGGGAGTACTTCACGTCTCTGTTCCTTGCAGCCGATATCTCGTGCATCCCGGCACGGCGCTATCAGGATCTTGCGCTCGTACGGGCGATGGTCGGCAACGGGTTCGGATACTCCCTGGTGAATCTCCTTCCCGCGAGCGATGTTGCACAAGATGGGAGCAGGGTCGCCTACGTGCCGATCGAGAGCCCCGTGCGTCCGCTGCGCCTCGGGCTCGCAAGGAGATTCGGTGACCAATTCCCTCGATCCCAAGAGACTTTCATCCAGTTCACCAGGGACTCCTTGGTTCTTCCCCGCTAGGAAGTCCAACGGCCAACATCCCAGAGCGGCCGCAGGCGGTACTTCCTCGAGTACATAGTTCTCATGGATGTCACCTATTGCAGATGCCTCTTTGACGAATGTGTCCAAAGCGATGAGGATGTAGGGGAGGACGTACCCCATGCGCGTAACTGGCTTTCAAACCGTCACCAGGGACCTGGGTTCCTGGTGTGGCGATCGCAAGATCGGCCGGTCTTTCACGTGGGCGGCACGCGACTCGAGTCTCGGGTCCGGGGGACATCATGCTCACTCGTCAGGGAGCGGGCCTGCCCTCACGAGCTCAGCAGTCGAGCCGCCCCGCCTCTTCGAGTTCAGGGATTGGCGAATCAATCGATTCACCAACGATCAATGGAGGTAATCGGTATGCCCGTAGCAGATGACCCCGCCACGGGGAGAACGAGGCTCGACCCGAGTCGGTTCGACGCATATGACACCAAGGACATCTGGCAAAAGGACGTCGACCACTTCGTGCATCCTTGGACCGACTTCTCTCAGTTCAAACAAGAGGGCTCACTCATCGTCGCAGAGGCAGAGGGTGCCTACGTCTATGACTCGGAGGGCAACCGCTACCTCGACGGGATCGGCGGCCTGTGGTGTGTGAACGTCGGCTATGGGCGAGAGGAGATCGGTCGCGCCATGTCCGACCAGGCAACGACGATGCCGTACTTCTCCTCCTTCGGCCATCATACGAGCGTCCCGGCAGCCGAACTATCGGCCAAGCTGGCGCAGCTGGCTCCATCTCCGCTCAACCACGTGCTCTACGGCGCCTCGGGCTCTGTCGCTAACGACACCGCCGTGAGGCTGATCCACTTCTACTTCAACCAACTCGGCAAGCCCGACAAGAAGATCATCATCTCCCGCGAGAACGGCTATCACGGATCGACCTATCTCGCGATGTCGTTGACCGGTGTCGCATTCGATCACATCGGTTTCGACATCGTCGGCGAGCCACTGATCCAACGAGTGTCTGGCCCGAACCTCTATCGATGCCCTGAGGGAGTGTCCCCCGAGGAGTACACCGAGTCTCTGCTTGATGAGTTCAAGACCAAGGTCGAGTCCGTTGGTCCCGAGAATATCGCTGCCTTCTTCGCCGAGCCCATCATGGGTGCCGGAGGAGTGCTCATGCCGCCACCGGGCTATCTCGCGGGTATGCGCGATCTCTGCACCAAGTACGGGATCATCTACGTCTCTGATGAGGTCGTCACCGCCTTCGGGCGGCTCGGGCACTTCTTTGCGTCCGAAGATCACTTCGGGATCGTCCCCGACATCATCACCACGGCAAAAGGTCTCACGTCTGGGTACTCGCCACTATCGGCGACCCTGATCTCGGACGAGATCTACGATGTGATCAGCACACCCCAGGCTCCTGGAGCACTGTTCACTCACGGGTTCACGTACTCGGGTCACCCTGTGTCGTGCGCAGCAGCCCTGAAGAACATCGAGATCATGGAACGAGAGGATCTGTGCGGTCACGTCCGCCAGGTTGGGCCACACCTCGAGAGCCGGCTGGCAACACTCTCCGATCTTGATATCGTGGGTGACGTCCGAGGCAGTCACTTCATGATGTGCGTCGAGAACCTGGCCGACAAAGAGACAAAGGAACTCTTCGACCCCGAGGTACAGGTTGGGGCCAGGGTGGCAGAGGCGTGTGAGCGCCGGGGTCTCATCGTGCGTCCCGTCGGTCACCTCAACATCCTTTCGCCACCACTCGTGCTCTCAGTCGGGCAGATCGACTGGATGGTCGATGTGCTCCGAGAGGGCATCATCGAAGTGCAAGACAACCTCGTTGCAGAGGGTCTCTGGGAGCCGAAGTCGTAGGGCGACCTCAACACGCCAACCGTGACCATCGCCGGCGTATCAGGCCGTCGAGCACGTCGGTCGGTGGAGGCACTCCCGACTACAAAGCAAATTGGATTGATGGATGCTCTTTATCGTTGGGATCTATTTGACGAATGAAGTTCTGCGGCACATGATCACCGTTGAGGGTTGAAACCCGCTTTGACAATCGTCGTTGTCGGGTTCAGCCGAAGCCTGTACCGGGAGTTGAAACGATGCTTTCAGGATTCGAGCTGGATCTTCCCGACACGCTGGTCGGGGTACTCGACCTCATCGCGGATGGACGTGGCACGCCCGCTGTGCCACTCGCGGGTGGGACCAGCTTGATCGTGGACATGCGAGCGCGCCGAACGATGCCCAACGCGGTCGTGTGGTTGGGCAAGATCCCTGAGCTCCGCGGCATCCAGGTCACTCAGGACCATGTCCGTTTGGGTCCATGCACGACCGTCAGCGACATCCTGAACTCGGATGAGCTTGCCGGATCCGGTGTGTCACTCGTTCGGGCAGCAGAGGCGTTTGGTGGCCAGATGGTGCGCAACGCGGCAACGGTGGCGGGCAACATCGCATGCAACTCTCCGGCATCCGACCTGGTACCACCCTTGATGGCCCTCGATGCAGAGGTCATTCTGGAGAGCAGGTCAGGGTCCCGAACCGTCGCACTCGATCGGTACTTCACCGGCTACAAGGAGGATGTTCGGCGCACAGATGAGTTGATCACAGGGATCAGCTGGAAGCGACAGGAGGAATCGTCAGTCGACCTCTTCCACAAGCTCGCCCGTCGCAAGGGAGATGCCATCACCGTTGTCGGTGTTGCCGTCAACATGGCGGTATCGGACGGAACGTGTATGCGAGCACGGATCGCTCTCGGGGCGGTGGCCCCGACGGTCCTGCGAGCGAAGCGGGCGGAGTCGATGCTCGAAGGAGAGACCTTGACCCCAGGCCTCATCGAGGCAGCAGCACGGCAAGCCACCGAGGAGGCGAGTCCCATCGACGATGTGCGTGCATCAGCCACGTACCGACGTCACGGCATCCAGGTCCTGACCGCCCGCCTCCTGACACAAGCATGGGGCAGGCTCACATGACATCGGAGACCGACATGACACACAAGACACTGGCGTTGGAGGTCAATGGTCGGGTCGTCGAGACACGCGTGCCTGCACATCGGACACTGCTCGACGCTCTCCGTGACCTCGGCTACGTGGAGGTGAAACGAGGCTGTGAGAAGGGCGACTGCGGTGCGTGCGCAGTCCTGGTCGACGGAGTGGCTCTCGACAGCTGTCTCACGCTCGCATGGACGGTCGAAGGCTGTTCGGTCACCACCGTCACCGGGCTGGGAAACCGCACCGAGATGCACCCGCTTCAAGAGGCCTTTGTCGAACACGGCGCCATCCAGTGCGGCTACTGCACCCCCGGCTTGATCATCGCCGCACACTCGATGCTGTCCGAGAACCCATCACCCAGTGAGGCAGACATTCGCAACGGCCTCAGTGGCAACCTCTGTCGCTGCACCGGGTACACGAAAGTGTTCGATGCAGTGGCCAAAGCTGCCGGAGCCATGCGTGAAGCAGGAGAGACATCGTGACCGATACGATCCCCACGGGCAAGGCCGTCACCCGCGATGCGCTGCGCCAGGTGGGCAGGCCGCTGGTTCGCACTGATGCTGTCGGTAAGGCAGTGGGCAAGACGATGTACGTGGGAGACCACGTCATGCAAGGGATGCTCCATGCCAGAGTGCTGCGGAGCCCCATCGCTAGTGCCAGGCTCACCCGCCTGGACGTGTCCAAGGCGCGTGCACTCGATCGCGTCGCCTGCGTGTTGACCGCCGACGACCTCGAGCGCCCGCTCATCGCCGTTGATATCCCGGGACAAACCGGTCGTGCTCGGTTGGAAACCGACCAGCAGGTCCTGGTCCGTGACCGGGTTCGTTATCACGGTGAGCCGCTTGCTCTGATCGCAGCAGAGACCGTTGAGATCGCCGAAGAGGCGATGCGTCTGATCGAGTTCGATCTCGAGCCGATCCCCGGCGTCTACAACCCTGAAGATGCCTTGCAGCCGGGAGCTCCGATCGTACAGGGAACGGACAACGTCGTCGCCGCACAGAAGATCGTCAAGGGTGACATCGAGAAAGGTTTCCGCGAGGCCGACCGGATCATCGAGAACACCTTCCAGACACAGTTCGTGGAACACGCGTTCCTCGAACCCGAAGTGGGCCTCGGATGGGTCGACGAGAACAACATCATCAATCTCCGCGCATCCACCCAGGTCATCGAGAACTTCCGCTTCATCGCCGACGCTATCGGAGTTCCTCACAACAGAGTGCGGGTGCGCGCATCGCTCGTCGGGGGTGGGTTCGGTGGTAAGGAAGACGTGACCATGGAGTGCTACATCGCGCTGCTGGTCAAGCACACAGGTCGGCCGATTCGTCTCGAGTTCACCCGCGAAGACTCGTTGATGGGTCACGGCAAACGCCACCCATTCACGATGACGTATCGCACCGGGGTGAAAGCGGACGGGACGATCACCGCACTCGAGGTCAGGTTGATCGCCGATGCCGGCGCCTATGTCTTCCTGAGCCCATACGTCCTGCTGTATGCGGCGATCGCCGCGCCGGGCCCCTACCGCGTCGACAACCTCCTGATCGACGGTAGGGCGGTCGCCACCAACAACATGTACACCAGTGCCTTCCGTGGGTTCGGCGCGGCACAGGCAGCGGTTGCCTATGAGCAGCAGATGGATGAGATCGCTATGGAACTCGGCATCGATCGTATCGAGCTCCGTCGACGAAACTACCTCCGGAGCGGTGACACTATCTCGTCGAACTATCCGATCGAGAGTGCCGTGTGGACCGAGGAGTGCGTCGACAGGGCCTGGGCGGCGCTCGGCGAGCCGACCGAGGCAACAGGTCATCTCCGAATCGGTCGAGGCGTGGCTGCCTACCAACAGAGCTACGGCAGGATCACGTACCTCCATGACACCTCCCAAGCGTGGGTCGGTGTGGAGATCGATGGCAGTGTCACCGTTCGCTCCGGTGTCACCGATATCGGGGCCGGCCAAGTATCGGCACTTGGGCAGATCGCGGCCGAGGTCCTGGGGGTCGATCTCGATGACGTCGCCATCTACAACAGCGACTCCGCTGTGACGCCACTTGCTGGGACGACCACCGCCACACGCGCCCTGTACATGACGGGCAACGCTGTGAAAGTGGCCGCCGAGGCTCTCCGGGGACGCCTGATCGAGCGTGCAGCCAAGAGCCTCGGCGTTGCATCCGACGGTATCGACATCGCCGACGGCACCGTGTTTGCGATCGACGACCCGGGTATATCAATGCCCTTTCACGAGCTCGTGAAGTTGAGTGCTGCCGATGGTATCCACTGCTCGGAGCTCGCCATCTTCCGGGCACCGTTCTCTGATGGCCTCGACCCTGAAACCGGCGAGGGGCAGGTGCATCCCGACTACGTGTTCGGTGCACACGCAATTGAGGTGGCTGTGGACGTCGAGACAGGTGAGGTGAGCATCCTCAAGAGCGTCGCCGCCCACGACGTCGGCCGGGCCATCAACCCCACTGCCGTTGAAGGCCAGATCGAGGGCGGTGCGGCGCAAGGTCAGGGCTTCGCGCTCAGTGAAGAGATGATCTATGAGGAGGGCCGGCTCATCACGCCCTCGTTCAGCGAGTACCTCATCCCCACGTCGATGGACGTGCCAAAGGTCGAGAGCATCATTCTCGAGTCGGGCACCGGCCTTGGACCGTTCGGAGCCAAGGGCATCGGGGAGCCTGCTCTCACACCGGTAGCCCCCGCGATCGCCAACGCCGTGACGGACGCGATCGGTGTGCGGGTGAAGGAGCTACCGATCACCCCCGAAAAGATCGTGGCGGCGCTGCATGCGGAACCAACCTGATGCGTGAGCTCCGCTCGATCGGCAAGAGTGCGTGGCGCAAGGATGGCATCGCCAAGGTCACCGGTGCCGAGCAGTACGCATCCGATGTCCTGCTCCCGCGCATGTGGCACGCACGAGTCGTCCACAGCCCGTACGCTCACGCACGGATCATCTCGATCGACACGACCGCCGCCGAGGCGATGGGTGCCGTCTGTCTGACCTACGACGATGTGCCGAAGGTCCGATACAACGAACGTATCGTCAGCACACCCCCCCATCTCTACCGGGACCGGCAGGTCCTCGCCGATAAGGCACGCCACGTCGGCGAAGCGGTCGCCGCCGTGGCCGCCCCCACCGAGAGAGCGGCCGAGCTCGCCGCACGCGCCATCGAGATCGAGTATGAGGTGCTCGAGACGATTGTAGATCCCGAGGCGGCGATGCGACCCGACGCCGAGCCGATTCACTCCTCCGTGCTCCTCGGCGGCACGGAGCTTCCCATCGACAACAACGTGGCCGTGAACCGCACGATCGAAGTCGGTGACATCGAGAGCGGCTTCGCCAGGGCCGATCACATCTTCGAACGTGAGTTTCACACCAGCCGCATCTACCACGCCCAGATGGAGACGAAGTCGGTCGTGTGTCGTCCGGAAGCCGACGGGGGAATCACCGTCTGGCCCACCACACAATCTATCCACAACGTCCGCCAGCTCCTGGGAGAGATATTCTCTATTCCGCTGCACAAGGTGAATGTGAAACGGGTCGCGATCGGTGGAACCTTCGGCTCGAGCATCCAGATGAACTCTGTCATCCCTATCTGTACGGCACTCGCGCTCAAAGCCCGCCGCCCCGTCAGGCTGGTCTCAACACGTGAGGAGGACATCTACGACCACACCCGATACGAGACCCGCATCCGGTTGAAACTCGGGGTCACCGACGACGGCAAGCTGGTGGCGGGCCAGATGGAGGCTCTGGCCGACATCGGTGCGCACAACATCCAAGCATTCGCTCTGCTGAGCGTTCTGGCCGGATGGTGGGTCTCCCTCTACGAGCTTCCCGCGATGAGATTCCACGGTACCGCCGTGTACACGAACAAAGCCCCCTCCTGCGCGATGCAGGGGTTCGGAAACCCGCAGGCCACATTTGCGACGGAGACTTTGATGGACGAGATCGCGGAGAAGCTCGAGCTCGATGCCATCGAGTTCAAACTTGAGAACTACGTCGGCCTGGGCGGGACGTTCTGGGGGCAGGGTCCCAGTGTCCAGTCGATCGTTCAAAGTGATGGCGTCCCTGAGCTGCTCCGGGTCGGAAGTGACAAGATCGGCTGGCAGAACCGTCCTGATCCCGGCTCGCAAACCGGTCGATATCGTCGTGGAATCGGGATGGCACGAGGCTTTCACACGAGCGGCGCCGGTGCCCCGAAGCCTGGTGAAGTCATCGACTACTCCGGTGCGCTGGTGAAGATCAACGAAGACGGCACCGTCGACGTCGTACATGCCATGATGGACCACGGAGGCGGCACACTCGACGCTATCGCCAAGATCGTGGCCGAGGAGCTCGGCGTGCCCGTGAACTGTGTGGGCATATCGCCTGCCGATACGTTGACCACCGTGTACGACGTGGTGACACACGCCACACGAGGTGTGTATGCAGGTGGCGGCGCAGCGCTCAAAGCGGCCAGGAAGGCCAAGGCGATCCTCCTCGACTATGCAGCAAGAGTGCTCGGCATCGAGGTCGATGCACTGGTCATCGAACCCGACGAGGATCTCTGCCAGGGAGTGATCCACTGCCCGAGCGTACCCGAGCGGAGCATCACCGTCGGTGCGCTGGCCAAGCTGTGCCAGACGAACAGCTGGGGCAGCATCGCGGCCGTCGAGAGCTTGCGACAGGTCAACGCTCCACCCGCGTATGTGAGCTACTTCATCGAGGTGAGCGTCGATACGGAGACCGGCCACATCGAGACCAGACGCGTTGTGGTCGGGGCCGACTGTGGGACGGTGGTGAACCCCGCGATGGCCGTAGGGCAGCTCGAGGGCGGCCTCTCCAAGGGTACGGGTTACGCTCTCGTCGAAGACGCCCAGTGGGACCCCGAGACAGGGCAGCTGGCGAGCCGAGGCTACTGGGTCGACGCCAAGATCCCATCGATAAGCGAGTCTCCCCGCCTCGAGAACATCGAGACCTACTTCGCCGACACGTACGAGCCGACCGGGCCATACGGAGCAAAAGGCGTCGGGGAGGCAGCAACGAATCCCTGTGCGGCCGCGTACGCAAACGCTCTCCACAACGCCCTGGGTATCCGCTTTCGACAGTTGCCGATCACCCCGGAACTCGTCCTCGCGAAGCTGCGAGCACAAGCTGGGGAAACACTTCTTGGCGGGCAGACCGCCGGACCCGCATCCGCCGGATCCAGAGGGACGTGATGTTGATGTTTTCCAACACACACATCCTCGTGCCTGAGTTCGAACTGATCACACCCCACACGATCGAGGAAGCGGCAGGCCTCGCCGGAGAGTTGCCGAGTACCGCGCTGATGGCTGGAGGGACCGATCTGCTCGTCCAGATGAAGATGGAACAGCGGACACCGAGCCGGGTGATCCATCTGGGGCGGATCCCGGGCCTCGACCGTGTCACGGATGCGGCCTGTCTCGACCTTGGAGCCACTGCATCGATCCGAACAGTGGGGTCGACGCCGGGCATCGTTGCTCGCTACACGGCCCTTGCCGAGGCCTGCCAAGCTTTCAGCACGGTCCAGATCACGGTGATGGGCACCATCGGTGGCAACGTGTGCAACGCCTCACCGGCTGCCGACACAGCGCCGGCACTCCTTGTTTTGGATGCTGTGGCACGCGTCGTATCCACCTCGAGGTCACGCGATGTGCCCATCAACGAGTTCTTCGTCGCTCCAGGACGCACCGTGCTCGAAGCTGGGGAGATACTCGAGTCGATCCGGGTCCCCAGGATCACCGGGACGTACGGCAGCACCTTTTTCAAGATGAGCCGCGTCACGGCGGACATCTCGAAGGTGTCGGTGGCAGTGAGTCTCGTTCGCGACGGCGACTCCGTCGAGCAGTGCAGGATCGCGCTTGGGGCGGTTGCAGCGACACCCCTCCGGGCGACAGGAGCCGAAGCAACACTCACGGGAGCTGTGTTGACCGAGTCGGTGATCGAGGAGGCAGCAGGCGTCGCCCGAGGTGAGATCACCCCCATCTCGGACGTTCGATCGACCGCCACGTACCGGCGCCAGGTTGCAGGTGTGCTCGTGGGAGACGCGATCCGAAGCGCGTGGGCGCGCTCGGGAGGAGGTGTCATACGATGAATGGGATGACCGTACGGGTTCGTGTCAACAGCGAACCGAGAGAGTGGAGCGTTGCATCCAATGATCTCCTGCTCAACGTGCTGCGGGGAGAGGAAGAGCTGACGGGCACGAAGTACGGGTGCGGTATCGGAGAGTGCGGAGCCTGCACGGTGCTCGTGGACGGTCAACCGGTCCTCTCGTGCCTCACACTGGCAACATCGCTGGATGGCAGGGATGTCGTGACCATCGAAGGTATCGCGGACGAAGGGCAGCTTCACCCTGTCCAGGAATCGTTCCTCGAGTGTGCTGCCCTCCAATGTGGATTCTGCACGCCGGGCATGATCATGATGTCGAGCGCGCTCTTGAGCCAAGTCCCGAACCCTTCCGAAGAAGACGTGCGCCACTTTCTTCGTGGTTGCCTGTGCCGATGCACCGGCTACGCCGCCATCGTACGCGCCGTCCTCGCCGCAGCAGACAAGGCCAACCCCGATGCGGAGGGTCCCCAATGTGCCGAACATGTGAGCACCGAGGCTTCGAGATGAACACCCCACTCGAGTTTCCGTGGCGCGACATCGCTCGCACACAAGATCTCGCCGAGCGAGCCAGACGCGAACTCGCCGAGGACATCGTGAGTGCAGCTGTTCTTCGCGGAGAGTTCACACTGGCATCTGGCGCGATGAGTGACTACTTCTTCGAGAAGTACCTCTTCCAGACGAGACCAACGATCCTGCGTCGCCTCGCCACGGCGCTCGCCGAACGAATCCCAGCGTCCACGGACCGCCTGGCGGGCGCAGCCTTGGGCGCCGTCGCCATCACGACCGCTGCATCCCTCGAGACCGGGCTGCCCTTCGTGATCGTCCGAAATCCGAAGTCACCTGATGGTCAAGATACCCGATTCGCCGGGGAGATCCATCCCAACGAGAAGGTCTCAGTGATCGAGGACGTCGTCAGCTCCGGTGCCTCGGCGGTTGCCACCGCATATGCCGTCAAACGCGCAGGAGCGGAGGTGGCTGGGGTGCTCGCAGTGATCGATCGAAACGAGGGAGGAGCAGATCGCCTTGGAGAAGCTGGCTTCCACTATGAGTTCCTGTTCGGGGTGGATGATCTGTGATGCTCACTCTCTCGCGCAACGGCGCCCAGGCAGACAACCACCAAGGGGTCTACTGATGCCAGACATTGCACTCGAGGACACCGGCGAGAAGCCCGTCACACCCACCGGCAGGGAAGGCGGCGGAATCGAGCTCCCGTCATCCGCCGACCTCGCAGCGCGTATCGACACCATGCTTCGGATCCTGGCGTCGATCAGCGACACGGCACCGGAGGAGGGTGTGACGAGGCTGGCCTTCACCCCGACGGAGCGAGCAGCACACGATGTCGTAGCGGGATGGTTCGACGAGATAGGACTCACCGTCAGGCAGGATGTCGCAGGCAACACCATCGCCGAGGACGCCGGTACCGATAGCCTTCAGGCCATCGGTACCGGTTCCCACCTCGACTCCGTGCCTCGTGGCGGGCGTTTCGACGGTATCGCCGGGGTCGTAGCCAGCGTCGCGGTTGCCCAGATGCTTAAGGAGCAGGGCATCAGCCACACGCATCCGTTTCGGTTCGTTGTCTTCGCAGGCGAAGAGGGGGCGCGGTTTGGGCAGCCGTGTATCGGGAGCAAGGCCGTAGCAGGTCTGTGGCAACCCGAGCACCTCGATGAAGTGACCGATGCCGAGGGTGTGTCTCTGGCAGAGGCGATGCGCTTGGTGGGCCTCGAACCCGGACGGATCGCTGAGGCGTCCTGGAGGGACAAGGACTGGGGCGCCTTCGTGGAGCTCCACGTGGAGCAAGGAGCTGTGCTCGAAACACAGGGCTCACTTCTGGGAATCGTCGATCTCATATCGGGGAGCACGCGCTTCGAGATCGACGTTGCCGGGCGTGCCAGCCACTCGGGCAGCACGCCGATGTCGTTGCGTGCTGACGCGCTGTCTGCTGCAGCCGAGATCACTCTCGTTGCAGAGGAACTGGCCAACGACTCGCGTCATCGTGGAACTCGGTGCACAGTGGGCAAGCTCACCGTGTTCCCCGGGAGCATCACCACCATCCCCGGTCGTGCAGTGGTCCATCTCGACGTCCGGGATGTTGATAGCGCACGTCAGCGACAGACTGCCAATCAGATCGTACGTAGGGCGGAGCTCATCGCCGAGCGACGAGGTGTCACCCTTGAGGTGCGACTCCGTTCGGATACATCTCCGGTCGTTCTGCCGACCTGGATCCGGCAGGTCATCACCGAGGCTTGCCAAGAGCACACCGATCGTTGGCGTGTGATGTCGAGTGGTGCAAGCCACGACACGCAGCTGGTGAATACGGTGATTCCTTCGGGACTCCTCTTCGTACCCAGCAGAGGTGGGTTGAGCCATGTGCCCGAGGAGTGGTCCAGCGCAGCGGACATCGCTCGAGGGAGTGAGGTGCTCTTGAATGCGCTTCTCAAACTCGACGCTCACCCCCATCTCACCTAGGAAAGGATCGGTCGAAGCATGCGCCTCCTGGTACACGGCGGCACGGTGGTCACGAGCGATGAGACGCGTCGCGACGACGTTCTCTGTGAGGGTGGGCGCATCGTCGCCGTCGGCAAGATAGGTGACACCGCGGGTGTCGACGAGGTTCTCGACGCCGATGGCTTGCTCGTCTTCCCCGGATTCATCGACCCACATGTGCACAGCCGTGACCCGGGCGCCACACACAAGGAGGACTTCGCCCATTCGACGCTCGCTGCTCTCTGTGGAGGTGTCACCTGCGTACTCGAGATGCCAAATGCCATCCCCGGCGTGACCGATGCCGATGGCTTCAATGAGCGACGCCGATATCTGGGAGAACGCACATGGGTCGATTTCGGATTGTGGGGACTGTCGCTCGGTGCCGAGAACGTTGACGAGCTCGAGGGCATGGTCCGGGCCGGGGCAGTCGCAATCAAGATGTTCTGGGGTTACTCACTGGCGCGAGATACCAAGGAGCTCGTGTACAACCCTGGCGATTTCCCGGATCGCGATGTCATCCCCCCATTCGACACGGGTGACCTCTACGTCACGATGCGTGAGATGGTACGGCTCGGAGCCGTGCTTGGTCTCCACTGTGAGGACAAAGCGATCCTCGATGCGGCTCTGTGCGCCCTGGGGCATCCGATCTCCACCTACCAGGACTTGCTCGATGCACGACCCTCCGTCGCCGAAGCAGCGGCTGTGGCGACGGCAGCGGAAGTCGCTGGTGCTACCGGGTGTCGGACACATATCGTTCATCTGAGCTCTGCTGATGGTTTGCGAGCCGTTCGGGCTGCACTTGTAGCGGGCCGACCGATCTCCGCCGAGACATGCCCACACTATCTTCAGCTAACTGGTGAAGATTACGACACGGTCGGGCCCGTGATGAAGGTCTATCCCCCGGTGCGGGATCATGCGGATCGCACAGCGTTGTGGGAAGCGATCGCCGATGGGGTGATCACAAGCGTAGGATCCGATCACGGGCCGCACACGATGGCCGAGAAACTCGCCGGGCTTGCTCGAGCACCTGCTGGTGTCGCAGGCGTCGAGACCCTCGGCGTTGCAATTGTGGACGGGATGCTCGAGGGTTTGATCTCACCCCAGACCCTCGCTGGGGTACTCTCGACGAACACCGCTGCCATCTTTGGGCTGTATCCCCGCAAGGGTGCCATCAAACCTGGGGCGGACGCGGATCTCACACTGGTCGACCCATCCGGCACGACAACGGTCACTGCCTCCGATCTGCACTCCATCAGCCCAACGACCATGTTCGACGGTCGAACATTTCGCGGGGCGATCGCTGCGAGCGTGCTGGGCGGGCGCGTGGCGATGCGTTATGGGCAACCCGTCCTCGAGCGCTCAGGTCGATTCGTCTCCGGCAAGGGAAGTGCTCGGCACGCCACCGGTCGATAACGAGGCGCACCGGCACCGCCGTTCGCTCCCTTAACGAGGCCGTGACCATACATAACCTATGTCGATGCAGTTGATAAAGAATGTCTTCTTGACGAATCTACGAGTGCGGGCAACCATGACCAGGAGCCAAGGAGAAACCACGATGCAGCATGGCGGGTGACCAAACCGCCCAAGGAGAGCGTGGATCTGTGTCGCTGCGCGGCGTCACCAAACGTTTCGGTGACATGACGGCAGTCGACCGCGTCACGCTGCATGTTGAGCCGAGCGAGTTCATCTCACTCCTCGGCCCATCAGGATGTGGCAAGACCACGACCCTGCGGCTGATCTCGGGGTTCGAGCGCCCGAGTTCCGGGTCGATCATGATCGGTGGCATCGACGCCACCGATGTGCCCGCTCACAAGCGGAACGTCAACACCATCTTCCAGAACTACGCACTCTTCAAGCACCTCACGGTGGCAGAGAACATCGCCTTTGGATTGAAGGTCAAGCGACAGGGCAAAACTACGATCGCAAGGAAAGTCAACGCTGCGTTGGATCTCGTGAAACTTCCGCATCTCACATCGAGATACCCAAGCCAACTGTCGGGAGGTCAGCAGCAGCGAGTCGCCCTTGCACGAGCAATCGTGAACGAGCCGGAGGTGCTCCTGCTCGACGAGCCGCTCAGCGCGCTGGACCTGAAACTTCGTCAAGCGATGCGGTTCGAACTCAGTCAACTCCACCGCGACCTCGGTATGACCTTCATCTTCGTCACACACGATCAGGGGGAAGCGATCACGATGAGCGATCGGATCGCCGTGATGCATGAGGGGCGCATCCAGCAGCTCGACACCCCACTGGCGATCTACGAACGCCCAGCTTCGCGGTTCGTTGCCAGCTTCATCGGGGAAACAAACCTGATCGACGTGACGGTGACAAGTGTCGAGGGAGACCTGATCCGCGTCAAGGTTGCCGCAGGGCAGTCCGTCCTCGTCGCCCCCACCGGTGGCCACACACTGACTCCTGGCCAGGTTGCCGCCGTGGCGGTCCGGCCTCAACGAGTGGTCCTGGAGTCACCGGGAACTCACGAGGACGCGACACATGCTCTATTTCCCGGCGTTCTGCGCGAACTGCTCTTCATCGGGGACGAGACTCGGGCAGTGACGGAGCTCACCGACGGGTCCGAACTGATCGCTGTTCGCCACAACCAGGCAGGTTCGCATCCTTTCGGGGACCTCCGGCCCGGGGATCACGTCGAAGTCGGGTGGCGGCATGGATCAGCATGTGTGGTGGACGAATGAGCGCTCCGGCCGCCGGCAAGAAGTATCACCGTCGCCTCCTCCTGCCCGGACTCTCGTGGATCTCCCTGACATATGTGATCCCCAGCATCCTGATCGTCGTCTACTCCTTGCTGACACCCCAGCTCGGCGGCGGGGTCGTCTGGGACTTCACTCTCGACGCATGGGCAGAGGTCTTTGCAAGTGGGAGCCGCTCGAACATTGGATGGCAAACGGTGGGCACAGCGCTTGTCTTCGGGATCCTTGCCACGCTCGTCGTCTCCATCCCTGCGACCGTCTGGGCCAGGTCCGTGGGTCGATCCGAGCATCGGGCACTCGCGTTCGGCGGGGTGTTCGGTCTGCTGGTGGCCGTCAACCACCTCGCTGGGGGGTACAACAACTACTCCGCTGTCTTCGCCCGTTCTGTGGTCTGGTCGTTGTGGGCGACGGTGATCTGCGTCGTGTTGGCGCTGCCCCTCGTGGTCTTCATCAGTTCCCGAGAGAGTCGTGTCGCAAAGAACGCGTTGCTGGTTGCGGTCATGATCCCCTTCTGGACGTCGATGCTCGTTCGAACATTCGCGATTCGCTTCCTGCTTTCGAACACAGGCCCGCTCAACAACATGATCGAGTCACTCGGCTTCGAGCGACAGGTGTTCCTGAACACTCGGTTCGCGGTGGTACTCGGGTTGGTCTACACCGCGTTGCCGTTCATGATCCTTCCGTTGTACGCCGCAGTCGAACGCTCCGATCGCGCCCAGCTGGACGCCGCCCGTGATCTGGGTGCACGGCCTCTACGAGTCTTCACCGAAGTCTTCTTGCCGATGGTCAAGCCGGGTCTCATCGTCGGGTCGACCATGGTCTTCGTCCTATCCGTGGCGCAGTATCTGGTGCCCACCTTGCTCGGCGGGGGCAAGACCAACATGATCGCGAACTTGCTCGATTTGCAGTTCGGTGAGGCGTTCAACTGGCCCCTCGGCGCTGCGGTCGCTGCTCTGTTTAGCCTCGTGACGATCCTGAGCCTCTACCTGGTCGTCGGGCGCAACGAGGAGCTCGACCTGGCATGAGCATGTCGAGCACGCGCGCAAAGGTCCTGATGGGTGCAGCGACGTGGGGTGTGTACCTGTTCCTGTACATCCCGGTATTGATCCTGGTCCTCTTCTCTTTCAACCAGGCACGCACGGGCGGCACGTGGACCGGTTTCACTACAAAGTGGTACACGGCCCTTGCAGGGAATGGCCGCATAATCTCAGCTACGTGGAACTCGATCCAGATCGCCGCGATATCCACGGTAATCGCAGTGGTACTCGGAACCATGCTGTCGTTGGCCATCGACCGGTACTCGTATCGAGGCCGCAAGACCGCCCAACAGATCGTGTACCTCCCGGTGATCGCACCCGAGATCGTGACCGGTGTCTCCCTTCTCGCCTTCTTCTCTCTCGTGATCGGCGCCTTGAATGACTTCCTGGGGCGGGACGCGGGAAACGCCATCCGCATGGGCAAAGCCACGATCATCATCGCTCACGTTGCCTTCGGTGCAGCGTTCGTGGCGTTGACCGTGCGGGCAAGTCTGCGCAACCTCGATCCCGCCGTGGAGGAGGCTGCTCAGGACCTGGGGGCCACGCCCTGGGCGACATTCTGGAAGGTCACCCTTCCCGGGATCATGCCCGGCGTCCTGGGTGGGGCGCTCCTTGCGCTCACCCTGTCGCTGGACAACTTCGTCATCACCTTCTTCGTGTCGGGCCCGGGCAGCACGACGCTGCCGATCGAGGTGTTCGGCCAACTGCGCAGAACCATCAGCCCCGAGGTCAACGCCGTGTCCACACTCATCTTCGCTGCCTCGAGTGTCCTGTTGATCGCCGCACTCGGGATTCAAGCCGGTGTCGCTACACGAAGATCTGGGCAGGTGACGACCGTCAGTAGCACTCCGGAGGAAGGAGTCCCAGACCAATGATGAGAGAAACGGATCGGTATTCGATGCCACCCCTGAGGAGGAAAGCGTGACATCCAGAAAACGAACACGAATACGACCACTGATCGCCTTCCTGCTCGCATTCGGTCTCATCGCCGCTGCGTGCAGTAGCGGCGATGACGCCACCGAGCCGACGAAGGATACGGCATCGACGCCAACGACGGCGGCAACGGGCTCCACGGAACCGAGCGCGGCGGTCTCAGGCAGATGTGGAGACCCGGCGAGGCTTGGGGACAGCATCAACTTCCTCAACTGGGCCGACTACATCGACGAAGCGGTCCTCGAGCAGTTCGAGGAAGAGTGTGGCGTCTCGGTGACCATGGAAACGCACACAGCGAACGAGGAGGCGATCGCCAAGATCCAGGCAGGCAACTCAGGCTTCAGCCTCGTGATCGTGACCGATTACGCCGTCGGCATCATGCGTTCGCAGGACTTGCTGCAGCCGTTGGACCTCACCGAGATCCCCAACGCCAAGAACCTCGATCCGGCACAGATGGACCTCTACTACGACCCGGGGAACGTGTACTCGCTGCCCTATCAGTACTCGACGACCGGTATCGCCTATGACGAGACAGCGTTCGAGGCTCCTCCCACGAGCTGGAGCGCTCTCTATGGTGACAATCAGTACTGCGGCCAGTCGTCGCTGCTCGAGGACCAGCGCGAAACGGTTGGATCGGCACTCCTATACCTGGGGTACGGCATCAACGAAACCGATCCTGCTGCTCACGAACAAGCCCTCAACGCGCTGCTCGAAGCGAAAGACTGCATCTCGGCATTCGACTCTGCGAACTTCATTGGGAACCTCGCCAGCGGCGAGGTACTCATCGCTGAGTCGTGGGGGTTTGCTGCAGGGATCGCCTATCTCGACAACCCGAACATCCGTTATGTCATCCCCGAAGAGGGTGGATTCATCTGGCAGGACAACTTCGTCATCCCAGCAGATGCACCCGATCCCTACACGGCGCACGTGTTCACCAACTACATGTTGGAACCCGACATCGGTGCACTCATCACTGAGTACACCTTCGGCTACACCCCGAACGCCTTGGTGCCGCCGCTCCTGTCCGGCGACTACAACGACGTGATCGAGACCGTCGGCCTCACGCTCACCGACGAGATACGGGACAGGCTGGACTACACGGTTCGAGATGATGAACACGCCATCTTCGCCAAGACGTGGTCCGATGTGATGGCCGGAGGCTGATGACCACTCTCCGGCTTCACCCCGGGGGCGGTGAAGCCGGAAGGTGAGAGCACGGTGGCCGTCTTGCCCCGAGGAAGAGGCCCGGAATCGAGTATTCCGGGCCTCTTCCCCTGAGAGACGTCCCCGCCATGGGCAATCCTCGACGGTGAAGTTCTCGTGACAGACCTGCCTCAGTACTTGATCCACGTCGTCTTGAGCCCGGTGTACTTGTCGAAGGCGTGGAGGGAGAGATCCCGGCCAAACCCCGATTGACGGAAACCACCGAATGGTGTGGCGGGACTCAGAGCATCCACGGTGTTCACCGACACCGTGCCTGCCTGCAGGGCACCACTCACCCGTAAGGCTCGCGACAGGTCACGCGTCCACACGGAGGCGGCCAGCCCGTAGTCGGTGTCATTGGCAATGGTGACGGCCTCCTCCTCAGAGTCGAAGGGGATCACGACGAGAACCGGCCCGAACACTTCCTCACGGACGATCCGATGGTCTGGCGGCACTTCGTCGAAGATCGTGGGAGTTACGAAGCATTCACTGGAGATCGTCAGCCGTTCACCACCGGTGACCAGGCGTGCCGACGACCTCGTCTCTTCGATGTAAGCCATCACGCGATCAGTGTGGTGCGGATCCACCAGTGCTCCGAGGGTCGTGCTGGGATCCAAAGGATGACCTGGCGCAGAGGCAGAGGCCCGTTCTTTGAGGAGCTCGATGAGCTCGTCCTTGATCGCTCGATGTACGAGTAGCCGCGAGTTTGCTGAACAGACCTCTCCTTGGTTGAAGAAGATGCCGAAGGCGGCCATATCAGCCGTCCGCTCCAGGTCGGGAGTGTCATCAAAGACGATGTTCGGACTCTTGCCCCCGCACTCCAGCCAGACCTGTTTCATATTTGACTCTCCGGCGTAACAGAGAAACAGCTTCCCGACCTCTGTCGAGCCGGTGAAGCTGACGGCGTCGACATCGGGGTGGCGACCGAGTGCCTGACCGGCGGTCGGGCCGAAGCCGGGGACGACGTTGAGCACGCCGTCGGGTAGGCCTGCTCGCCGCGCCAGATCGGCGAGTCGCAACGCCGAGAGCGGCGACTGCTCCGCCGGCTTGAGCACAACACTGTTGCCCGCAGCGAGTGCCGGGGCCAGTTTCCATGCCGCCATGTCCAGGGGAAAGTTCCACGGGACCACGGCACCGATCACACCCAACGGCTCGCGGGTCACCAGGGCAAGGTCACCAGGCCCAGTGGGTGCGATCTCGTCGTAGATCTTGTCGATCGCCTCGGCATACCAGCGGAAGACACCGATCGCCCCCGGAACGTCGACACCTATGGCGTCACTGATCGGCTTGCCGACGTCGAGGGTCTCGAGGAGTGCGAGATCATCGCTCGTTTCCGCCATGAGATCAGCAAGCCGCAGAAGGACTTCCTTGCGATCGGCCGGGGCTGCCTTCGACCAGTCCCCTCGTTCGAAGGAGACACGTGCGGCATCGACTGCCCGGTCGACATCGTCTTGATCCCCCGCAGGGATCTCGGTGATCGTTCCGCCGGTCGTCGGACTGAAGTCCGGATAGGTGGCACCAGACGTTGCGGGTTCGAACTCTCCGTTGACGAACACGCCCGCTGTCAAATCGAGCTTCCCAACACGAGCTTCCCAGTCCTGGCGCTCCATAGCGTTCATGCGCTATCTCCTCTCCTTGTCGTGAACCGGCCAGGGCTCACGACTACCGCCCGTCTTCTCCCGCTCGACACTCTCGACCGAACAGGGTTGATGATAATGCTAGGTGGCTGATGAAGAAGTGGGGTTTGTCAGGGGCTGTGGGCTTGATGTGAGCGTGGTGTGCTCACCTGATCTGGCCCCACCTGGAACATGATCGGTTCGATTGTGAACCCATGAGCGGGGTTCACGTGGCGGCGGCGTCTGTTTCGAGGGTGAAGAGCTTCTTCATGTTGACCATCCCGGCGGTGAGGCGTAGTTGGAGCAGGTTCTTGCGACTCCCGCGGTAGCGGGCCTTGCCGGCACCGTGCATCTTGAGTTCTGCGATCTTGCGTTCCACGAGTGCTCGTCGTCGTAGCTTGCGCCGGGTTGATGGTCGGGCCTGTTCGGCTCGTGCAGCCTGGAGACGCTCCTCGTGGAAGTTCAACGTGATGCTCCGACCGGCTGTGGCGGTTGTGCACTGGTCGCGGAGACGACAGCCAGCACAGTGGTTCCCGAACTTGAGCATCACGACCCGCCGCCCTTTGTGGTCGGTGCTCCGACCGGTATCGGTGGTGGTGTGCCCTGCGGGGCACGTTGCTGACGGCCCGTGGGGATCGACAACGAAATCGGTCTTGGGGAACCGGCCGTTCAACACCGCAGGTTGGGTCTTTGCTGTGACCTTGACTCCGACCTCTTCGACGGCGACGCGGGTATCGCCGTCGCCGTAGGCCGTGTCTCCCAGCACCTCAACGATGGGCACACCGCAAGCTTTCGCCGCCCGGATCAGGTCAGCTGCTTGGGGTCCGTCCGCAGCGTTGGCTGCAGTGGTCGCGACGCTGAGGATCAGTTCGTTGTCGTGATCCGTCACGATATGGGCCTTGTAGCCATCCACGCGCTTGGTCCGGGACTTACGGCCGTGACGCATCTCGGGATCGACGACGGATACGACACGGTCCGTAGCGACACCACGACGAATCTTCGGGCCCTGCCCGTCGTCAGGCTCGGCGTCGATGTCTTGATCGATGATGCGTTCGAGGAGTTCACGGGCCTCGACCAGGTCGTCGTTTCCAGCAGTGGCGTCGAGCACCGCGCGGGCTACCGAGACCAACCGACCCAACTCGGTGCGCCGCACCGAAGCGTCGCCCCAATCGATCTTCGCCTTCCCCGAAACAACACCCCGGGCGAGGCGCCGTAGCTTCTTGGGAAGCGCATCGACACCACCGGCACTGTTGACGACCTTGCCGATTGCTTGACGAACCAACTCATAGGTGTCAGCCACCGCAGCAGCCCCCATCACCCCGGTCGAGTCGACCAACGCCAACACCTTCTTCGGAAACAGCTTCGCATCGACCGCACGCACCAACGTTGCTTTGAGCACCCGCTCGTCGGCGTCGTTGATCAACAACCGGGAACGGAACACCGACAGCGTCGACGCATGGAACGGCACCACATCAGCGTCGATACCCAACGCCCGTTTCCAATCCAGATCCTTCGCCCCACGCCGAGCCGCTTCCCGATCCGACACGTTGTCACGCAACTGCAACAACACCGCCCGCATCAACAACGACGGCGGAATCGACGGGCGACCCATCGACGCCGAATAGCAATCAGCGAAATCCTCATCCCGGATCAACGCCGGGCCGTGCACCGCCATCCGGGCATAGAACGACGAATCGTCGCCCTCGAACAACCCACCGAGCAACGACTCAACCCCAAGAAGACTTCCCTGACCATCAACCGAACCCAACATCTGCACCCGCCCTTCGCATGCACAGATTCTCCCCGAAACAACGCACGAACGCGAGCACCAACCACCCCCAACCCCCAGACATTTTCATCAGCCACCTAGCCTGGTGCTCGGCGGCTGAGATGCCTCCATTGATTCGAGAATGTGCCGGCTTCGGAGCGGAGTCACGCCCGTGGACGTACCTCACAGGAGCCGGACCGGTTCATCTACAGATACCGTCTTCGAATCTCAGGCGGCATATGGATGAAGTGTTCATTCGCTGCCAACAAGTAGCGTCGTGGGTTCGGTCTATAGAGGTCTCGTTGCGACGTCGATGGACTCGTCGGGTCCACTGCTCGGGGGCAGAGCCCATATGAAGCGGCCGGTCACGCCTAGCCCCGGGATCAGCGGGATAGCGATAAGTCACGAACTGGTGGTTGAACCGGGCAAGCTTGGTCGTATTACCACGTCACAGATTGTGTGGATGTGGCTGATTGGATTCATGCCGCCGTCGTTTCATGTTGTCAAGCTTCGAGCTCGACGGGTGTGGGTCATGACGAGTGATGAGCGTCGGTGTCACTGGTTGTGCCGGATTTCGAGGTGTTTGAAGATCGTGTTCGCCAGCCTGACCCTTGTCGTTCACCAGCGGGTATCGAGGGGTTCGCGCTGATGGCTCGCCGGTGACCGGGCGCTGGCGGGACGATCGGGATTCTGCGATCCGGCTGATGGTCCACCCGAGGTAGAACACGTAGCTGCCTGCCACGATCCAAAAGAGTGTCGTTGC
>JAADIG010000025.1 GCA_013151445.1 Actinomycetota bacterium | reverse complement strand
GTGGCGCACAAGATGCGGCTCACTCGTCCTCCCCCAGCATCCCGGGTTCGGTGTCAATCGTCTGGGCGGCGCCGAGGCGCGACCGTAAGAACTCCAGTGCCGCCAACCGATGGGCGAGATCGCCCGATACCTCATCGGCGATCTCCCCACTGATCAGGCCACGACGACTCGCATCGAGCACTGCGCTGCGCTCGGCGTTAATGGCATCCGATCGGGCCTGGAGAAACATCGAGGTCTCCAACCGTTGGAAGTGCCGGTCCAGCATGCGTCGGTCAGTACGGATCTGTTCGTCGTAGAGGTTGTCGAGCGGCTCCCACACCTGCGGGAGCACCATGCCTTCTTGCTGGAGACGATTCAGCTCACGCCGGCCGGCTCGTTTGCTGTAGATGACTGCTTGGTACCGCTGCTGACCGATGACCGCCTCCGAACGATGTCCCAGTCCGAGCCGCCGAATCAGTATGTTGATGGTCGTTCCCTGGAACAACAAGGTGAAGAGAACCACACCGAACGTTGCAAGTTCGAGAGTGCTGGCAACCTCGCTGTCGAAGGATCCGGCCAACGTAAGTGCCAGGGCCAGGCTCACTGCACCCCGCAACCCTCCCCAGTAGAGAACGTGCTGATACTTCGTCGACACATACTTGGTCGCCCGGATCTGGTTCTGCACCAGCATCGTCCCATACACCACAAGTGCACGTGCCAGCAGGATGGCGATGACCGCAACAGCGACAGCGTCGAGTTGCCCGACAAGATCGCGCACATGGATGCGCAGCCCAATGAGCAGGAAAACGAAGGAGTTAACGGTGAACGATAGGAACTCCCAGAAGTTCTCGAGCGTGAGCCGGGTCGGCGGCGATGTATTGCGCAGGCCGAGCTCGCCGACGATGATTCCGGCGGCGACAACCGCAAGGATCCCGCTGAGTTGCAACCCCTCGATGCCGACAATCAGGCCGAATTCTTCGGCCACGAGGTAAGAACCGAACGCCAGCGCCACGGTAATAGCGGTCTCGACAAGGTGATCGTCGAGGTTCTTCAGCACCACGGTGGAAACAACATATCCGAGGGCGCCGCCGACAGCGAGGCCACCGAATGCAACAATGACGAACTCTCCGACCGCACCACCAAGGCTGAACGGCGCAGCGCCTACGGCAGCCGCGGCAACGGCCAGGTTGAACACCACGATCGCAGCACCATCGTTGAACAGGCTCTCGCCTTCGACGAGTGTGGTCAGCCTCTTGCTGACACCGAGGCTCCGGAATAGTGCGATCACCGCGACCGGGTCCGTAGCTGATATCAATGCACCGAAAGCGAGCGCAGCCGGCCAGGGTACGTCGAGGAAGGGTCGGACTATCGCTCCAACCACAAACGTACCGATAAGTGTGCCGCCGATTGCGAGGCTCACGATCGAGGCCAGGTCGTTGCGCAACCGACGCCACGGGAGCTTCATCGTTGCCTCGAAGATCAACGGCGGGACGAACACGCCGAGGATGAGGTCCTCGGACAGGTTGACGTCAACTTCGGTGAGCGCCGCCATCACGAGGCCAGCGACGACAAGTAAGACGGTGAACGGGACCTTGAAGTAACGAGCGACGATCGCAACGACGGCCGCTATCGAGATGAGGACGATCGCCCAGATTTCTGCATTGAGCACACCACCGGTAGCCGTCTCTTCGACAGCTAACAACAACGGCATCAGCGAACACTCCCCATCGACGACAACAGTAGCCGGAACACCGGGACCCGGGGATCGAATGGTCCGGGAATGCGAGGGCGCTCGACGACGAAGTACGTACACACGGTCGCTAGCCTGCGCATCCGAGTCGCGACCAGGGTCAGGAGACTCTCATGGCAACCCTCGTTGTTCTTTCTACACCCGCCGCTGGTGAAGAGGAAGCGCTGCGCAGCTACGTCAGCCAGGTCATGCCGCTGCTGATCGCAGCAGGTGGCATCATCGTCAAGCGGGTCGGTATCACCGATGTCGTGGCGGGCACGCCGGGGCCGGGTTTCGTGTTTGTCATGGATTTCGCAGATGTCGAAACTATCCGCAGCGTGTTCGAGAGCTCCGCCTATGCCGCCCTGATCCCGGTCCGCGACAAGGGCTTCGAACGCATGGAGATTCTCATCACCGAGGATCTTCCCCCAACCGGCAACTAGCGACACAGCCGCGCCCGAGAACACACACGCCCATCGAGACGCCATGGACTTCGCGACCAGCGAATCCCTTCCCATGGCACGCCGTTTGGCTCTATTGACCTTGTCGCGGCGGACCATCGTGGGCGGCGACGACCTTGGAGAGACCAGAAACAATGGCGCGCTGTTCGGTCGTGGTGAGATGTCGTGTGAAGTGCTCCTCGATCTTGGCGAGATAGAGCGGTGCCGTCTCCTTGAGAGCCCCGATACCCGAAGCGGTGATCACGGCATATCGTGCCCGACCATCGGCGGGGTCCGGGCTCCTGCGCACAAGACCTTCAGCCTCCAGTTCGTCGACGAGCCGACTGACACGGGTGCGCGAGAGTACGACCCTCTCCCCAAGCTCCTGCATGCGGAGTCCGTCATTGACGGCGTTCAGCTCCAACAGCACGTCGTACCAGGTGAGCGGAATGGTCCCGGCGGCGCGCAGATCGGTTTCGATAGCGGTGAGGGCGCGGTTGTGAGCCACGAGGAGCGCTCGCCATGCAGCAACCGAGTTTGAGCCAGAAGACATGACCCAAGACTAACAGTTTGCGTGCGTGCGCACATATCTATAGTCTGTGCGTCCGCACATACTTCTAGGAGGCCCAGATGACCACCCCGACACGCACCATCAACAACGTCGAACTCCCCGCCGCGGGAACGTGGACCATCGACCCAGGACATGCACAGGTCGGGTTCGTCGGTCGCCACTTCGGACTCACCAAGGTCCGAGGCCGTTTTACTGACGTTTCCGGCGACATTGTCATAACCGACAACATCGAGGACTCGACCGTCACCGTCGACATCGTCGTCGCCTCGATCAACTCTGGCGACCAGACCCGTGACGACCACCTCCGCTCGGAGGACTTGTTCAACGTTGCAGAACATCCGTCGGCAAGGTTTGTCTCCACCGCACTCGCCACCGGCGGCGCCACGGCGACCCTTACCGGTGACCTCACGATCAAGGGCGTCACCAAGTCCGTCACCCTCGATGTTGAGTACCTCGGTTACGCCAAGGACCCATGGGAGAACGACCGTGCCATCTTCAGTGCCGCCGGCATCGTCAACCGCGAGGACTGGGACCTCACATGGAACATGGTGCTCGAGACGGGTGGTCTACTCGTCTCGAAAGAAATCCGACTAGAGATCGAGGTCGAGCTCATCCTCGAGAAAACGTGACCGCTGGTGTCGCCGACTGGGGCGAGGGGCGCAACGCGACACTCCTCAACGCTTCGCTAGGACATCGCTAACTCCGAACGAGGAGTATTCTTCCTGGGTGAGCACCCGGCGCTTGACGTAGCCGGTCGCTCGCTTGGAAGGGATGACACCGTGAACCCCCGCTCCACAACTACCAGAACCGATGCGCGACCGTCGTCGCGGCGACGTTGGTTCTTCGTATTCACCGCTGTGCTCATCGTGATCGGCGGAGCCTGGCTGGCGCTTACGGCGAGAGACAACGACCTCAGCGACCCAGAGCAGGGTTCATCTCGCTCGACCATGTCGTCCCCAGCCGCATCACTGTGCCGAGCCCCCCGACCGGACCGGTGAAACAAGACGTAACACTGGTGACCACCACCGGCGAGATCGCGTTCACCAGCGGTGGATGTGTGGAACTGGACTGGTGGGATGGGGCGGAGTGGACGGACCTCGCAACGGCGACATATGACGAGGCCCGCCAGGGCATCTGGACTGAACCGCCGTTGACCCAGGCATGCACCATGGAACTGGTCATGAGCACCATCTCGCTGCCTCCGCAGGCAACATCGGGCACCTACCGGGTATGCGGCATCGGGTCCAGGAGCTGCAAGGCTTTCGTTTTCAACCCTGCCGACACACGATCCGCAGATATGATGGCGGCCGCTATCCGTGAACTCGTCACCAAGGATCACACATTCGGGAATGGCTCGCCGCCCTTCACCGAGTTCCTCGTCCAGACCAGTCTCGATCCACAAGCGGGATCCGGCAGTGTCAACGAGGTCGGACCCACACGTGAACTGACGGACGCCGAACGTACCGCAGTTGAAGAGGCGCTCGCCGGTCTGGGGCCGGTGCGATGGATCGACAACCCGGCCGAGTGGCGTACCGACTCGCTCGAACCCGTCATCTCCGGGTCGGTGATTCTCGGGATCGGCGAACCGGTCATCGAAGACGGCACCGGTCTCGTCCCCGTTTCCCTGTGGTGTGGAGGTACCTGCGGAACCTGGTTCACCTACCGCATCTCCGTGATCGACGGTACCTGGCAGGTTGTCGGCAGAGAAGGCCCGTTCACCATCTCTTGACCGGCGCAGCGGTTATTCAGGATCACCCGTGACGGATCCGCCGCTCGCTACGAGATCTTCCGGCAGGTTCATGCTGCGGATCCGGAATGCAAACGGGGCCGCGAAAAGTTGCAGGACACCACCGATCACATACGCCGTCCCATAGGACCAGACATCCGCCGCACGCCCGAGGCCGGGCTGCAACACAACACCACCGGTGCTCGACATAAGCCCGTTGAACGAAAGTACGGTCGCTCGTTGCTGGGACGGGATCAACGAATTGATCAGGGTTTGACGCGTCGGAGCGATCGCCGCCGACATGATCGAACTCACCACGAGTGCCGCCAACGCGAGCCAGAAACTCGCCGCGATCCCGACCACAACCAACGCCGCGGCCTGGACAACTGCACTCAGCATCAGTCCGTTCGATCGGCGACGCAGCAGACGTGACGTCTTCACCGCAACCAATCCACCGAGGATGCGGGCAGCGGAAAACACCGCGGCTGCGGTCCCCGCAATCCACGTGGCGTTCGGGTCGCCATAGAGTGCCAGCAGATGGGGTTGGAACGCATAGAACGCCCACACCCCAACACCAGCGCTGAACGGTGCGGCGAACATGAGGTTCCGCACCGGTGGATTCCTCAGTCCGTAGTCGACGGACGCCTTCGTGATCGACTTGATTTCGCTGATGAGATTGCTGCGTGGTGCTGGCGTGAATCCGATGTCGTGCATCCAATGCCACGCGGCAACGAACGTCACGACGAGTAGGACCGACCGCACGATATATGGGATCCCGAGGCCGAACTGCGCCATCACACCACCGGCAACCGACCCGACCAACATCGACGCGCCTCCGACGACCGATCCCTTGGCGAAGATCGCTTCAAGTTCCCCGGTTCCATCGGTGGTGGCGAGGGCATCGACCAACCACGCCTCGGTGGCCCCGGAGAAGAACGTAAAACCGAGTCCGATCAACGCGGAGACGATGATCCACATCCAGAGCGGGCTCTCGGCCGCCCAAAGGACGACGTAGAGAATCGTGGTCACCCCCAAGGTGACGGTCCCCCACAGGAACGACGCACGGCGCCCAACGGTATCGGCGACAATCCCCGTCGGGATTTCGAAGATCATCATGCCGGCGGTGAACGCAGCGTTCGCAACAAACGTGCCGGTGATCGAGAGACCGGCGTCGAGCAGGAACAGCGTGTTGATCCCAAAGATCAGCGACGCCGCCAGTGTCTGCAACAAGGTCAGCAGCAAATAGCAGCGACCGATTCCTGCCGATGTGTCCAGCACGCCCGTTCCCCCGATCAATTCGCCGTACCGATTGCAGCGACGTTATCAGGTCCAGCCAGGGGCGTTGACGGTCTCCCTTCGGTTGCGGTTCACAGAATCGGTCACCCAACGCTTGGTACGCTGAACAACGGAACCGAATCCGTACCTCATGCGTGGGTAGGGGGACAGGACGAACTGCGGGACGTGTTGTGGGAACACCTTCGGAGCAACAAACAAACCGCCAGACCGACGCCCGCTCGTTCGAGACGTTCTATCGGGAACAGCACGACCGGACCTACCGCGCCCTGGGACTCGCCCTCCGGAACACGACCCTTGCACGAGAGGCCACCGACGAGGCGATGACCCGGGCCCTCGAACGTTGGGACAAGATCGGGCTGTACGCCCGCCCGGAACAGTGGGTGTTTCGTGTCGGTCTGAATTGGGCGATTTCGCGCCTTCGCCGACGACAATACGAGACGCTTTCGGTTCTCGTGGAACCGTCCACGGAGGATGGGCTGCCGGATCCCACGGTGACAACGGCGCTCGCCAAACTTCCCGTAAAACTACGGGCCGTCGTAGTAGCCCGGCTCTATCTTGATTGGTCGACCGAAACGACGGGCACCGCACTCGGCATCCCGACTGGCACGGTAAAGAGCCGCCTCAGCAGGGCACTTACGCGACTCAGCAAGGAACTGGAGTAGACGTGGACATCGAACAACGAGTCAGGGCCACCCTACGGGCCGAAGGACAACGCCTCCCCACCGTTGCAACACACATGATCCCCAGCATCCCGGAACCGAAGAAACGCCGGGGCGTAGCGGTCGCTGTCACCGCCTTCCTGGCTGTCCTCGGTTTGGGCGTGATCGCGACTGCACTGCTTCCAGACAGCGACAGACTCGATACCGGCGCCGGAGCATCTGCGACGACAACTACCGAGACGGTACGACCACTCCGACCGATCGAGATTGACGAAGCACCGCTCTACTACCCGACGTTGCTCCCGGACGACCTTGATCTCTGTGGCGAAACCGTCAATCCTCCAACTGTGCGAGTGATCTTCTGCAACGGCGGTTCAAATCCGGATCGTTCTCTGAAGATCGACGTGAAGGGCTCCTACCTGCCGGGACCGGCCGGCTATGTACCCCTCAGCGCCGCGGTTCCCGGTCGTGAAGGATGGACAACCAGCGGTAGCTCGCCAACGCTGGTCGCCATCCCGGTGAGCAAAGCGTGGCACCTCCGAGTGGAAGCCGAGGGAATGAAGCTGGAGGAGATCGTTGCGATCATGGATTCGCTACCCATCATCAGCGACCGGGAGTCATTGTCGAGAGTCGTTACACCGGAGAGGCGCATCAAACTGGCCGATGTTGACGATGCCACTCTCAGATCACTCGTGGCTGATGAGGAGTTCGTCAAGGTCTACAACACGACCGGCGACCAGGCCTTGATCGTGATCGACAACGCGACCGCGTGGCGTGCCCTGATCTCCATCAACTCCGTGGAGCCAGCCGACTCAGGTGAGTTCGCGCTCGGAGAGCCTTCGGTCCTCGTAGATCTTGCCGGTCAACTCGAATACGCCCGACTGGTGGAGGGTGTTGACCGCACTGTGCTCGTCGGGGAAATCGACGGTGAGACCCAGCTCGCCTGGGTACAAGGTGATCTCCTCTGGACATTTTCTGTCGTCCAAGACCCAGACGAGGCAACGGCGAGGGCGATAGTCCTAATGGACCAAATCCAGCGCATTCTCATCGACGGTGGGTGACCCTCCACGTTCTACCGCGAGCGTACCGGTCTCGACCGGGCATCAACCAGCGGCCCGTGACTCCCGACGGCCGCCCGGGCCGCACCACCCAGTACGACTCCGACGCCGAATCGCGGCAACCTCACGGAATAGCCGCCGAACCCGGTCCTTCGTGTTTTCGTGGGTCTCACAAGTCGGAACATCTCGCGAGGATAGTTGAGGAAAGCACTTGACGATCGAACGTATGTTCGATTATAGTGTGGGGTATGAGCACTGATGATCCGGCCGATGGCCGGGCCGCAGGCTCACAGGGCAACGGCCCCGAATCTGGTCGCGAGAGTCCGCAGGATTTCCGTAAGCAACCGGGTTCACCCGGTTGTCCTTCACTTCCCGGTGAGTTTGTTGACCCTGCTAGTGGTCTACAGAGAATCCATGCAGAGCTGTCGGCAATGTCTGATGACGTGTTGGAGA
>JAADIG010000133.1 GCA_013151445.1 Actinomycetota bacterium | reverse complement strand
AATAGCGCACCATGGTGCGCTATTGGACGCCAGAACGGAGAGCTGACGGGGTTTCCGACGGGTCCTAGGTATTTCTCTTGACATACGGGGGGGCAGGTGTACGTTCGAAACCAAGAGGGGTCGGGTCGATAGCGGCCCCGTGCTGGGAAGGGGTTGCAATGGCTCCCACACAAGGTGTTGACGTTCGCCATTACGGTCCGGGCAGATCACGAAACTACCAGTCTTTACCGACTCACCCGCCGAAGTATCGAGACTTTCCGCACCGCGAGTTTTCGCATCACACACATCACGTCAGGAGACAGTCGTGAACGCGGCGCGCCGTATCGCCGTGCTCAGTGCCGGTCTCCTCATCGGTGTTGGGGTGGGGTTGGTGTGGCAGGCAACGACCGGGACCGGTGACTCCGTCCAAGCGGCAGGTGATGCCTTACCTCACGACACACAGGGCATCGTGGTGCCGGGGTCGAGTCTCGCACCCGAAGTTCAAGCCCAGGTCAAAGGCATCCAGGAGATAGCGGGCCCCCAATTCCAGGCGTGCGCACAGCTATGGGTCACGACCCGTGAACGCGTCAAGGCCGAAACCGGCAGTGACGGTGAGGGTCGCAAGGCAGCCGACGAAGCCCGCGCCGCATGCGAGCAACCGGTGTTGGACAGCTACAACGCTGCGATCGCCGAGGTCATTGACCGACCGGATACCAGTGGTGAGAAAGCACGGTTCGAGGAAATCTGCAAGGGTTATGTGAAGAGCCACCCAGCGGCGTTGAAGTCCGGCGGCAAGGGCTTGATCGGTGCATCTCTCGGAGGTATCCAGGTGTACTTCGCCGACTGCGCCGGCGGTGACGCAATCGCTGTTCCGTTCGGGATCTGGAAACCCGTCATCGGAGTTCCACTCTCCGTTCAACCAACATCGATCAACGACGCCCTCACCAAGGTGTTCACAGCATGGGCCACCGAAACGACCCGCGGATATTTCCGAGAAACCATTGACCCACCGAAGGTTCGCCTCATCGAGGGCGTACTGACCGCCGACTTCTCCTCGGCGTTCCATGACAAGTACAGCTTTTCCACCAGCGGGCAGATCAGTCGTTTCGTTGCGGAGATCGGTGCCAACGGATTCCAGTTCCAGGTAGTCGACAGTATTCGCATCACCGTCGATGGCGACTGCGGCACGTTCTGGGGTGGTACAGCCTACGGAGCCTGCATGACCCTGTTTAGGGATGGTTTGAGATGAGTATCGGCAGACACAGAACAGCGATGCGAACACTGGGGCTCGGAATCGCCATCGGGCTGCTCCTGATTACTCCCGCCTTCGGCCACCCAGGACCCACCGACGGCACCGATCCCTATTCTGTCGAGCACAGCGGAATCAGCGACGCGACGTACTGGCCGCCCGACGCGGGTATTCAGTACAACGGTTGGAAGATCTATTTGTCCCCGGCACATCACTGGACTGGGTATAACCACGGATGTTTGGAATACGTTGAAGACACCCAGATGGTCAAAGCGGCCGACGAAGCCGCCCATGGTGCGGGTTGGGATTTGCGTGCCCGCGGGTACTACGTTCGAGTCGGTGCCGCCGACCCCGACGAGAACGTCGCCCGGTCAAACGGCTGGGGATCAGGTTCAAAACGCCGCCATATCGTCATCCACTCGAATGCCAACTCGGGATCCAGCTGCCCAAGCAGCCCCGAAAACGATGGCACGACCGCGATGTATGTGTCGTCATCAGGAAAGGCCCTCGCGAAGAACCTGTGGGCAAAGGTGGGTCCCGCAAGTCCGGGGGCCGAAGGCAGCCAGACCTCTGATGTGTACTACGACGCCCTATACGAACTCACCGCAACCTCGATGCCGGCAGCCTACCTGGAGACCGAATACCACGACTGGGTTGCCGGTGTCGGTTGGCTATGGAGTGAGGAGAACTGGGCATGGCGCATCGGCTGGGCAGTCGACGTAACGCTCGGCTACCCATAACCTGCCGACTAACGGCGAGTCGCCCTCACGTCCCTCTGTTTTGGTGTCCAATAGCGCACCATGGTGCGCCATTGGACACCAAAACGGAAGGAGGGGGGCCGGGTTAGCCGCCGACGACGGGTGCGAGTAGGCGGTCGATGTCGGCCTGTTTGAGAGCGCCGTACACCGTGTCGACGAGCCTTCCATCGCTTGAGATGATGAACGTTGCTGGCATGGCGATGGGCGGATAGGCAGTGACGACCGCGTCCCGTGTGTCATAAGCGATCGGGTAGGTGACACCGGTCTGCTCGACAAAGGCCTTGGCGAGGTCGAGATCATCGTTGACGGCGACCCCGAGGAACATCACACTCGGGTACCGCTTGGCGGCTTCGTCGATGTCGGGCATCTCGGCGCGGCACGGCCCACACCATGAGGCCCAGAGATTCAGAAACACCGGCTTCCCTTCTGTTTCTAGAAACTCCGACAACTTGAATAGTTCGCCCGTCGCAAGTGTGACTTCGAAGTCGGGTGCCATGCCCTCTGCGTCAGCCACATTCGGTGCGAGATCGTTCAAGTTCTGGATGCTGCTGTTTGGGTTGACCTGCACGTCGATCGGAATCTGCCCCGCCGGCGTTTGGTTGTCCGTCTGTGACGCAGCAAAAGCCATGATCCCAACAGCCGCGGCACCCACCGCTACGAGGAGCAAGGTGAGGCGTTGGGACGAACGGCCCGGCTCGTTGTCGTTCACGAAACTTTCACCTTTTTGTTGGGGCGTCTCAGGTATCGTGGGTCAGGTTACGCCGATAGTCGAACTACGGGTGCTCACGAGCTGGTATCAGCAGCTCGTATCCAAGCATAAGGACCGTAGTGAACGAACCCAAAAACCTTCGAGTCACGTCTGGACGATGCGAATGAATTCTTCAACACGCCCGAGGTCACGATCGTGACAGTGCGACCGTGAGTTTCTTCTCCCGCAACCGTGCTCAGCTCGCCGACATGGGCATCGATCCGGTACGACTGCCGTCGGGGCAATACCACACGCCGCAGTTTCCGGTCCTGCACGTCGGCTCGGTCCCAGACATTGATCTAGCGTCCTGGAGCTTTGCGGTCGACGGGCTCGTGGCCGAAGAAAGGACGTGGGGGTGGCATGAGTTTCAGTCGCTCCCCACAACATCAAAGACGTTTGACATTCACTGTGTGACGAAGTGGTCGAAGTTCGATACCTCGTGGGAGGGTGTGCCGGTACGTACGGTGTGGGACCAGCTCGACGTTGACCCAGCCGCAAGCCATGTCATGTTGAAGGACGTCCAGGGATACACCACGAACCTACCGATTGAGGACTTTCTGCGCGAGGACAACCTGTTCGCCCACAGCTACGAGGGAGAGCCGCTCGACGCAGAGCACGGGTGGCCGTTGCGGCTCGTTGTCCCTCACCTCTATTTCTGGAAATCCTGTAAGTGGGTAGCTGGGTTCACTGTGATGGATGCCGACGCACCGGGATTCTGGGAGCAGAACGGCTACCACATGTATGGGGATCCCTTTAAGGAGCAGCGCTTCCACGGCGACTGAGAGAGGCTGGTTGCGTGTGTGGCGCCTCGGGTGCGCACGTTCCTTGCCAGTCTTGATGTCCGCAGCAGCGCGACCGTCGTGCGCCTTGCGGCGCGTTGTGGTGTGTGTGGTGGTGAGAAACCCCTCATTTGCTGGCCTTTTGTGCCGACCATAGGGATGTAGTGCCCGAGCTGTGGGCACACGACACCGACTACTACGCGAGGTTGTCATGAGGGAGCTTCGAGCCGCATTCCGCGAGGGTCTCCCGCCGCTCATTGAAGCTCTTGACGGAGTGATTGGCGAGCTGCGGGGTGGGTCCATCGACGTTGAGGATGACGCGCGTCGTCTTGCCCACCAGCTCAAGGGATCCGGGGGCAGTTTCGGCTATCCGAAGGTAACGAATGCCGCCGTGGAAGTGCTGCAGGCCTCTGCCACCGAAATGGTCGAACCGCTCGAAGTCCTGGTGGCGATGTTGCGGCGCGTTGTTGCCGAAGACGGCTCTACTGCCACGCAAATCTTGGTCATTGATGACGATCCGTTGATCCAGCGGCTCCTCGTTGCGACCCTCAGTAGTGAGGGTCGTGAAGTTGTGGTGGCGGGGTCCTTGAAAGAAGCCGAGCCGCTGTTCTCAGGGGACTGGTCCCTGATCATCCTTGATCTCTTTCTTCCGGACGGTGACGGTCGGGAAGTAATCAAACAGATCCGTGAGGGCGTGGAAACTGCGCTTACTCCGATCCTGGTGTTGTCGGGCGCCAGTTCCAGTCACGCACGGGATGAGTGCCTTGACCTCGGTGCGGTGGCGTTTGTCGAGAAGCCGTTTGTGCCTGGTGAACTCTTCGAGATCGCTGACCAGATTCTCCACGGCGTGCTGCCGTCACAACAAACCCAGGGACACGTCGTCGAGGAGGAGTCCGCCGAGCCGGGTCCCCGAGCGATACTTCTCGCGGAAGATGACGAACTCACGGCCACGCTCATCAAGGACCGTCTCTTGCGCAATGGGTTCGAGGTCGTTCACTGCACGAATGGGCACGAGGCTCTTGAGGTCGCAGAAACCCAGCCGTTTGTGCTCGCAATCCTCGATGTGAAGATGCCGCGGATGGACGGGTTCGAACTTCTGGCGAAACTGCGAAAACTCCCACAACTGATGGAGATGCCCATCATGATGCTCACCGGCATGGGCAGTGAGCACGACGTCGTTCGTGGTTTCGAACTCGGAGCCGACGGTTACGTTCTGAAGCCGTTCTCTCCAGCAGAACTAGTCGCCCGCATCGATCGACTTCTGGTACAGGCTTGAACGTGTGCGAGATGACGGCGACCGCGCTGTTGACGTCCTTTGCTCCAACGTCCGGCTCGGTGGTGGCAGTGGTGAACTATCACACTCCTGAGGAGGAGCCGAAGTGATCATGGTGGTTTGGTCGGTTGTGGCCCTTGTGGCGGTGAACCTGGCGCTTGCCGGCGGCGTAGTTTTCCTGCGGGTGCGCAACGACTTTCGGGCTCGACGCTGGCACCGGATCGAGGGGCGCTGGTACCCGGCCTTGCTTGACCTCCTTGCTGGCGACACGACCTGTGCCGTACTCCTGAAGCATGTTGAAACGCGCGAGGTCGAGCCGGTCCTTGAGATCTGTGGCCGGCTGGCTCGGCGTGTGAGTGGCGACGATCGGAAGATCGTCCGAGAATTCGCTCGCCCCCTGCTCAGTGGTCTCAGTCCCGCGCTTGTTTCACGACAACCAGAGCGGCGGGCGAACGCCATTCAATTGCTGACTTCACTGGGCGCCGACGATGAGTTCCATACGGAGATCGCGGAGGCACTCGCCGACCCTTCACCGCTCGTTGCCATGGTTGCTGCCCGTGTCGTCGCGTCCCGAAAGCGAATCGACCTCGCCGCCGACGTTCTGGGACAACTCGATCGTTTCGAGATGTGGAGTGAGGCGTTTCTTGCCAGCATGCTTGCCTCTATGGGCTCTCAGATAGCCCCCGAATTGCGCGCCTCCTTTTCAAACGCGGAAAGTTCCTCGACGACACGGTCGGTGACGGCACGCGCTCTCGCTGAACTTCGGGACGTTCCCGCCAGTGACATAGCGGCAACCATCATCGCCGCCGACGGTGGACAGGACCGGACGTTAACGATCGCAGCGCTGCGAGTGATCGAGGTTGTCGGCCAATCGAAACATTTGGAGGTCGTTCGACCGTTGTTGGGACACGCTGACTCGGCTGTCCGAGCGCGTGCCGCATCGGTCGTCGGAAAGATTGGGGTTGTTGCTGACAGTCCCTCCCTGGTGGCGGCGGTCGGCGACATGGACCCCTGGGTCGCGATACATGCAGCAACCGCCCTCTATCAGTTGGGGCAACTAGATAAGCTCCGAGAGCTATCCCGGTCTCCTGGCACCGGCAGTGAGGCCGCCTTGGAGGCCCTGGCTAGAGGGGCGTCCTGAACGTGATTGTTCTCGACATCATCAACGTGGTGGCACTGGTCTACTTCGCAGCGCTCAACCTCACCTATCTGGGGCTTACGCTCGCGTCGTTCCCTCGGACAAATCGATATATTGCTCGGCTGAAGTCGCTCCACGTCGAGGAGCTCCTGAGCGCGGCGGGAAGCCTCCCGATTTCTCTTCTTGTCCCCGCCTTCGACGAAGAGGCGACAATCGCCGAGGCGACGCGCTCTCTGCTGACGTTGCGCTATCCGGAATACGAGATCATCGTCGTCAACGACGGATCAAATGACGCGACCGTGGATGTACTCACCGAGGCGTTTGACATGGCGCCGGCACATCGGTTGCCGACGAGTGCCATAACTACGGCCGGAGTCCGCCAGATACTCCGCAGCAGGGTCCACCCCCACCTCTGGTTGGTCGACAAGGACAATGGCGGCAAGGCGGATGCGCTCAACGCCGGCCTCAACCACTCGAGATATCCGCTGTTTGCGGCACTGGACGCAGATACCTTGCTTGAGTCAGATGCGCTCATCCGAATTGCCCGACCGTTTCTTGAGGATCAGCGCACCGTGGCAGCGGGTGCAATGATCCGTATCGCCAACGGATGTCGCATCAAGGGGGGAGAGGTTGAAGAAGTTGCACTTCCTCACCGTCTGATTCCCGAGTTCCAGATTGTTGAATACTTGCGGGCATTCTTCGTCGGCCGCACTGGGTGGGATGCCATCGGTGGCACGCTCATCATTTCGGGAGCGTTCGGCGTCTTTCGGCGCTCGATCGTGGCTGCGGCGGGGGGTTTTTCGACGGATACGGTCGGAGAGGACATGGAACTGGTGGTGCGATTGCATCGCTATTGCCGCGAGAACGACATTCCGTACCGGATTTCCTTTGTGCCCGACCCGGTTGCGTGGACCGAGGCGCCGGAGACCCTGCGATCTCTTGGTCTGCAACGAAGCCGATGGCAGCGCGGTCTCGCGCAGACATTGACGCGCCACATATCGATGATGGGCAACCCCCGATACGGAACCCCCGGCGTCCTTGCATATCCGTACCACTTCTTTCTCGAACTGTTCGGTCCCCTCATCGAGGCGCTCGGTTACCTGTCGTTCGGGATCACCCTGGCCCTCGGGTTAGCCTCGCCGCGTTTCGTGGTCGCATTCGTGTTCCTCAGTGTCTTTCTCGGTTCGGCATTGTCCGTCGCGGCGGTGGCGTTGGAAGAGATGTCGTTCCGGCGCTACAGGAAGGGCCGCGATCTTGCGGTAATGCTTGGTTTGGCCCTCATCGAAACCCTCGGGTACCGCCACCTCAACACCTACTGGCGGCTCAAGGGCATGTGGGCGTTCCTGCGTGGTGACAACGACTGGGGCACGATGGATCGTCGTGGATTCGGAGAAGAGAACGGTGCGGCAACCCCCGCCGCACCGGTCGTCGGTGAAACTAGCCGGTGACTTCGAAGGAGAATTCACCCGTGGCTGAGTTCGCCCGGCCAGCCTTGGTGTAGGACACTTCCACCTTGAGCGAGTAGCTGCCGGGGGGCAACGCTGTTGCATCGACTAGGAATCTAGCGACATCCGTCTCGCCATCCTCAAGGGAGTTGTTGTAGTAGAGGCTGGTGAACGTGCGGTCCGCGGGGTACGTGATGACTGCACCGCGTGGCCCGTCGACCGTGATTTCGACATCGTTGAGGAGAGGGGCTAGTCCGGTCCATTCGACCTCAAGCCATGCGGGATCGGCCGCTGAGACTGATCCTGCGTCCTTGGTCGCCTGGGCAATGTCGTCGCCTCGGAACCTTGCGACCGGCACTGTCACCTTGTACTCCTTCTTCTGGTTCTCACCATTCTGGAGCCAGGTAGCGGTGATCTTCAGTTTCACCTTCCTGCTGCCGTACGGCACGGAAATACGGAGTGATGTGAAGTCAATCTCGCTAGCGGACAGCGTGTCGTTGTCCATGAGGCTGCTGTAGGAGCCGGTATTTACCGGATAGGCGATGGTGACACCGTCGTTCTCGGTTTTGACCACGATCCTGAAGTCGGTGGCGTCCGTTCCCTTGGCCTTCCAACTAAGGGCGACCCATGCGGTGTCACCTTCGACAACGGCTGCCGTCTTTTTCGTTTTCAGTTCGACCTTGCCCTTGTCCCCACCACTGTCCCTGACATCGCCCCGGTCTTGAACGGTGTTGCTGTCGGTGGTGACCGTTTCGGTTACCCCGCTATCGGTGGCCGCAAGCGCCGGCAGCGCTGAAAGAATGAGGAGGCTTACCGCCATGAGAACTGTGAATGCTTTCTTAATCATTCTCATTGTTCGGCATTCGGGTCCGATATCTGAAATGTATGAGAGGGCCGTTGTGGGCAACCTTGCATGGACTAGTCAGCTGCCGCCGTCCGCTACGGTCGGCAGTAGGCCTCGAACTCGTCGGCAACTTGGTTGCGTAGTTCTGTGGAACGGCCGAGTTCCTCCTTGAAGGTGTCGTACTCGGAGCGCGTCAACCCTGCATCTGACAGCCTTGCGTCTAGTTCGATATCCAGGGCTCCGAGATCGGCGAATGTCTGGCGCTGCACGTCGCATTGCCAACGCGCTTCAAGGACAACCTCGGGGGAACTGGCATCACTGCCACCTCCGCACGCAGCAGCGAGGGTCGCAATTGCGATGGTTAGGGCGCTTAGTCGTTGCATCTTCATGCCTTGTTTATCGAAGGTTCGAGGGTGACCCTTGAGCTTCACGTCAGGATTCGTGGGGGAGATTCGTGGGGATCCTGTCCGCCGAAGGATGCCCTGGCTGACTCTCCGAGTTAGCCGGATAGGCTTTCCAGGGCTGTCTGGATAAGGACGAGGTTTTTCACCAGAGTCGGACCATCGACCACATCGTCCGCGTCGGTGTGGTATTCAGGGTTCCCGGGACGCCAGACGAACACCGACGGGACTCCGAGCTTGGCGAACGTCGCGTGATCGGATATCTCGCCCCTCTCAAGGCGTTCTATTTCCATGTCGACGGATGCACCCGCCGCCACCAACATGTCGACTGCCGCCTGGTCGGTTCCGGTTAGCGACACACCCGCGATCGGGTGTGTGCTCCCGACCATGTCAAACGAAATCATCCAATCGGGGAGTTCACCTGCTTGGGCAAGCGTCGCCCCGCGCAGGCGGGAACCGTAGTGATGGTCGTCCGAGCTCATTCCGAAAGTTCTCTCCTCAGCACCGAAGAACACGACGGTGACGGTGGCTCCGGTGATCGGTTCTTGGTTGAGTCGTCGCGCCAGTTCGAGCAAGCCCACCACCCCGCTCCCATTGTCGTCGGCGCCGGGGCTGGTACGGACGGTGTCGTAGTGTCCTCCGATCAGGACCTCAACGGGACCGTCTCCGAACGTCACCCAGAGGTTCTCGCTGGTCGCCCCACCGGGCAGCGGAACCGACTCGCCCTGGACTGTGAGCCCGAGCGAGGTCAGCGTGGTGCGAATAAACCGTGCGGCCAACTTCTCGGCCTCCGTTCCCCCTTCTCGCGGGCCGTTGACTAGGAGGACCTCCAGATCGTCCAGCATGCGCCGCATTGCCGCATCATCCGTGACATCGAGTGGAGGCACCGTTGTTGTCGGTGTCGTAGTGGATGTCGAGGAAGGGTTCGCGGCAGGCGCTTCCGTTGATGTTGTCGATATGGATGTGGACGCAGGCGGGGCGGTGGGAGCCGGCACACTCGCGGACGAGCATGCAGCAAAGACTTGGGCGAATGCAAGGAATGGCACGAGAAGGGGGACGCGGCGGTTCATTGCTCTCAGGCTACCGGTGAACATGGAACATGCTCGTGATCGTACGCTCGGTTGCGCCCGGCTTTGATCGAGCGGGGCCCAAGAGTCGTACAGTGGGGGCATGTGGAACCGGTGCGGGGAATGCGAACTTAGCGATCTGACCGAGACGGCAAGCCTGGGGAACGGTCCGTGAACGTCGTCGGATGGCCTGTTGTTCTAGCTTCGTTGTCGTTGGTGTTTCTTGCTGTCGGATTGTCGCGGTGGCTTCGACTTGGCATCGAGCGTGAGATGGTCATCGCTTCCGTTCGAGCGGCCGTCCAGTTGCTCGCAGTCGGCGTGGTGTTCGCCGCTATCTTCCGATCCGATCAAGCGTGGTTGTGGTCCTGGGTCTGGGTTGTCTTCATGGCTCTGGCAGCGACCCGAGTTGTTGTGCGTCGCGCCGAGCACACCATTGCCAACCTTGCGTTAGTCGCCGGCCTGGCGGTGTTCGGCTCGGCCGCGATCAGCATTGCAATCACCTTCGGCCTTGGTGTTCTCGACTACGACCCGGTTTCGCTGGTTGTGATCGCGGGCATCACTGTCGGCAACGCGGTGCCGTCTGCGGTCTTGGCTGCAAAACAATCGATGACGATGTGCCGTGACCATGTCGGGGATGTTGAAGCAGGCCTGGCGCTTGGGTTCACGCGCCGCGATACGGCCCGGTTCATGGCCCCGCGCGCGGCAAAGGCGGCAATGATCACCCGGATAGAGCGCACCAAGGTCGTCGGACTCATCGCCCTGCCCGGTGCGATGACCGGTCTGCTCCTTGCGGGTATCGATCCGATAGATGCTGTTGCTGTGCAGCTCCTCGTGATGTATCTGATTCTCGGCACGGCGGCGGTGTGTGTCGTAGCCGTCGTGAGTGCGGTCACGAACGCGGCCGTAACCGACGATCTCCGGGCGGCGGAGTGGACCAGGACTCCGGCGAGTTAGGACTTGGTCGTGGCTCTCGCCGCTGACACTGCCTGGTCGACGAATTCGGTGATCGTGTTGTTGTCGTATCCAGCGATCGTCCCCTCGCCGTCCAACGAAAGCGATCCCGCCGCCAGCATGAGGTCGGGGACAGTGGCGTGGACGTTGGTCATGAATGTCCGCAGCATGTCGAGGCCACGACGTCCGCCGCGCTCTCCCGGTGCGGCAGATGCAAGCATCACCGTCATGCCCACCAGACAGCGCCGGTCGACCCGGCTCATCCAGTCGTACGTATTTTTCAGCAGCGCCGGGAACGACCCGTTGTACTCGGGGGAGACGAGGATGAGAACCTCGGCCTCTTTCACGAGCTCGACGAGTCGGACCGCCGACTCGGGCACTCCGTCGCGCTGCTCGACGTCACCGTCGTACATCGGCATTGGATACTCGGCGAGATGGACGAGCGACGCCCGATCCCCGGTCTCCCGGATTCGGTTGGTGAGGAGCTTCCCAAGCGCCTGGTTGAGCGAGACGCTGCGTGTGCTCGCCGGCATCACCAAGATGCGTGCTTTCGGTGTGTGGTCGCCCAGCGACGTTGCTGTGTCTTGCATATCTCGGCTCTTCGGGGAGGGAACTGCACAGGATCGTAACTCGCTGGGCGAACGTGGATGACGCGGGCAGTCGTGTATGAGCGCCGGCTCCGTTGTGAGATGTTTCGGGTAGTGCACGAACAATGGTGGCTGCGGCACCGCGTCGCTGGGTGATCCGGTGATACTGGCGCCGGTAGGAACTAGCGGGTCGTGTCTCACACAAGTAACCGAGTCTTCGAGGCTGGCCCGAGAATCCGCAGGCAACGTAGCCCGCGCAACGACGGGGGCACGACCCGGAGAGTCCGTATAGGAACGCCACAGGTGTTCCCGTCTTCGAGGTTGCCGTAGATGCAGGAACCGGGGATGGTCCGGTATCGGTGAGAACAACGGGTGTTGGTGGGGTTTGAGCACTCGTAGACGCCGGGGGTATCGCGAGCACGGTCTCGATGATGGTCGCAGGTAAGGTGATGGGATGAACACCGCGCTGTGGCATCTTGCTCAGATCAATGTCGCTCAGGCGGTGGGTGTGCGCGATTCCCCCGAGATGAAGGCATTCGTCGACCTACTCGATGAGGTGAACGCTGAGGCTGACACTGCGCCCGGGTTCGTGTGGCGGTGGGAGGGAGCGTACGAAGACACCGGTGACGATGCGTTCGACGCTGAGATGGTCCTGGTGAACCTTTCGGTGTGGGAAAGCTATGAGGCTCTCCAGGACTATGTGTACAACAACCTGCACCGCGAAGTGTTCCGGCGGCGTCGTGAGTGGTTCGCGTTCATGAAGGAGAACCATTTTGCGATGTGGTGGGTTCCGGCGGGGACAATCCCAACAGTGGAGGAGTCCCTGGTGAAGCTCACCGAGCTCCGAGAGAACGGGCCGTCGCCGTCGGTGTTTAATGTTCGTCAGCGGTTCACTTCGACAGGTGAGGAGATTCCATGGAAGTCATGAGCGATGAGGTCCAGGTCGTTGTCCTGTCCGGTGTTCCGGGTGTTGGCAAAACAACGATCGCGGAGGCAATGTCGGATCTGCTGGTCGCCGACGCGGTCCCGCATGCGTGGCTTGACGGTGATCAGCTTGCTCTCGTGTTCCCGCGTGATCCGGACGATCCGCATGCGCACGCACTCTTTTTTGAGAACCTTGCCTGCTTGTGGACGAGCTATCGGACGGCGGGTGCGCGGCGGCTGATCATCGCCCGAGTCGTGGAGGAGGCGGGGGAACTCGACGGGTACCGACGGGCGATCCCCGGTGCCGAAATCGTGGTCGTTGAGCTGCGGGCACCGCAACACATTGTGCATCAAAGGATTCTCCGCCGCGAGTACGCCCCTGGGTGGGTGCTCCGCATGCAGAACCGCAGTGACGAACTTCGCCCCATTCTCGAACACAACGGTGTCGCCGACCACGTTGTCTTGATTGAACACGAGACCCCCGGTGAGGTCGCGAAGACGGTACTGCAACGCATCGGGTGGATCGCGTGAGACGGAGCTGGCTGCACCGCTACTGATGCTCCCTGAAGGGGATTCGCGGCGGACACCATGCGGGATAGCGTCGACGTATGACAATGCTTAGTTTCCGGATAGATGATGAAGATGTAGCGGACGCTCAGCGATTCGCCGATCGTCTCGGGATAGACCGATCTCAACTACTGCGCGATGCGCTGCGTCGTCATCTCATTCGTCTTCGTACTGAGACTGATATAGCGGCCCGGACCACTTCGCCGCCGACAACGGACGAAACCTCGTTCGGCGCCGTGGCAGACTGGGGACCTGCTGAGGATTGGTTGGACTGGGTCGATGTGACGAGGTGAGGTCTGGCTCGTGGCCACTCCAGCCGGTGATCGACCGGTGCTGATCCTGATGCGAGACCGAGTGGCTGATCGTGTCGGATCAGTGGTCGTGGTCGCGCCAACGCGCAGGATACGCGGCCTCGTGTCCGAGTTGGAGTTGGCCCCAGATATCGATGGTGTACCGACTGAGTGCGGCGCGAGTTTCGACAACTTGTACACGTTGCCCGGGCATCGTTCCGGCGGCTAGTGACGAAGTTGTCTCCGGCGAGACTCGCGCAGGCATGCCGAGTCATGCGAGATGCCACTGGTTCTTGGCGAGCGGGGGAGGGAAGAAACCTTGGGCCTCGATGTTGATATTCGATGCCGATCGGCGAGTCTCAGCCCGTCACGGACATGAAGAAATCCCATGCAATCGTGGCTCCGTCGGCGTCGCGACACACCGGGCCGACGATCGGTTCGATCAAAGCCTCGGTCACGCGGGTGTAACTCGTCGATGGCATGGAGTGGCCGCCGCCCTCCATTGTCATGATCAGCATCCGCGCTCCTCCCGGGCCCGCATCGAACCCCTGCACGGTCAGCCTGCACCCGTCGCGACGGTTCGTATTTGCGAGCTCGACGATCCCAGATTTGTCAGGCACGGCACGATTCGTTTCGATCCACCACGCCCGGGTGTCGGCAACCGACGCGACCGTACCGCGGTTGCGTCTGGCGACGTTGCCGCCATCCCACGGGACGAGTGGATCGTCGGTGGCGCTCGCCAGAAGAAGAGGTATCGGCGAGTCGGGTCGCACCAGGTCGTCGCGGTCGGGCAGGTTGGCGATGAAAGAAGCGCCTGCGGCGAACGTCTCGGGCGACTCGATGAGTAGGCGTTGGGTCATCATTCCACCGTTGGAAAGTCCCGTCACGAATACTCGGCTGGCGTCGGCGCCATGGTTCTGGATCACCCAATCTACGACTCGATTTATGAACGTCACATCGTCGACGTCCGAGTCTCCGATCCGATAGGGAGAACGCAGATCGTTCCAATGCTGACGATCACCGGTGGCGTCACCCGTGTCCGGATTCACACCGTTCGGGGCGACGAGTATGAATCCCTCCTCCTCGGAGAGAGCCACCCAGTCGGCGGTCCCTTCCTTCTCAAGGACGGATCGCATGTCCCTCGTGCCGCCGTGGAGCAGCACCACAACCGGTGCATCGGGACCGGCGGTGTCGGGACGGACGACGGTGAACACCCTCTCCAACCCATCGACGGTCATGCTGATCTCACCCGTCGGACCCCTCGGCGGGTTCGTCGAAGTCGTAGTTGGCTGGGATGGAACTGGCGCGTTCGTTGTGCCTGTGTCGAGGGGGGTTTCGGCTGGTTGGGGTTCGCCGCGAGTCCCGCTGCACGCCGCCATGACCAACACGAAGACGATGAGGAGCGTCGCGACCGGACGCCCGCAGAGCGTGGGGCGGAATCTGGAGTCTTGGTGTCCTGCGGTGCTCACGGCGGCCTCGTTGGGTGCGGGGTTCGTCAACCGAATGATACGGCCACCCCCGGTGAACACCATGTATCGGTGGGGTATCGATGTCGTCGGAAGGGGATGGCCGCCCGTCTGTCGCCGGTGAGTGGTGCGGCCCAGTTTGGATCGCGGGGCTGGTTCCGCGTCGACGCCCGACTCCTTGATTGCAGGCATGTTATGCGGCCACGTATGTCTCTCGACAAGTGTGGCCTTTCTTTCAGTCGGAAGCGGGTTTTCGCTCGATCATGCGTGAAGATTGATGAAGATATTTGATAGGGCTGGGATGTCCACATCTTCGTGTGGAGTGGTGGTGGGAGCGGCCCATACGATCGGTACACTGGCGGGGAGTTTGAAGAGAGCGAGACGTCATCATGAATACCGCGCATGACCCCTTTGCCGCACGGCACACCATCAGCACACCACTCGGCGAACGGACGATCTATCGTCTCGACGCGTTAAAGGACATGGGTGATATCGATGCCCTGCCGTACAGCATCAAGGTGTTGTTGGAGTCCGTGTTGCGTAACCACGACGGGCGGATCGTCACCGATGATGACGTGCAGGCCCTCGCTCAGTATGACGCTTCCAAGGTCGAGGAAACCGAGATTGCGTTCAACCCGGGTCGGGTTGTACTCCAGGATTTCACGGGGGTACCCGCGGTGGTCGACCTCGCCGCGATGCGGTCCGCCATTGTCCGCATGACCGGCGACGAGACCTCGGCCCAGAAGGTGAACCCGCAGGTTCCTGCCGATCTCGTCATCGACCACTCGGTGCAGGTCGACGCCTACAACTCGGGGATGGCTCTCCAGATCAACTCCGCTCACGAGTTCGAGCGCAACCAGGAACGTTACGAATTTCTGAAGTGGGGACAGACGGCGTTTGACAATTTCAGCGTTGTCCCGCCGGCGACCGGCATCGTGCATCAGGTGAACCTGGAGTACCTCGCCAAGGTGGTGTGGGACGCCGATGGCGTGCTGTACCCGGACTCGCTCGTCGGCACCGACTCGCACACCACGATGATCAACGGGCTCGGCGTTGTCGGGTGGGGTGTCGGTGGTATCGAGGCCGAGGCTGTCTTGGTCGGCCAGCCGATCTACATGCTTCTCCCCGAGGTCGTCGGATTCAAGCTCATCGGCAAACTCCCTGACGGCACGACCGCGACCGACCTCGTGCTGCGGGTTACTCAGATGCTGCGTGAGCTCGGTGTCGTCGGGAAGTTCGTCGAGTTCTTCGGGCCTGGTCTTGCGGACATGCCGCTTGCGAACCGGGCCACGATTGCCAACATGGCGCCCGAGTACGGTGCGACGGTCGGGTTCTTCCCGGTCGATGAGCAGACACTCAAGTATTTGCGTCTCTCCGGTCGTGACGAGGCCTTGATCGAAACCGTGGAGCAGTACTGCAAGATCCAGGGGCTGTGGCGTGACGACGCCCGTGTGATCACGTATGCGGATGTTTTGGAACTCGACATGTCGACAGTGGAACCGGCGCTTGCGGGTCCGAAACGTCCGCAGGACCGCATTGTGCTTTCCGACATGCAGACTCAGTGGCACACCGACCTCACCGGGCAACTGCGCACAGCCGGCGAGGAGTTCCCGGCCGACGGGGTCGAGGTGACGTCCGAGGGTGCGACGTTCCAGCTTGGTGATGGGGATGTCGTGATTGCTGCGATTACGTCGTGTACGAACACGTCGAACCCGGACGTCATGGTTGCTGCGGGCCTCGTTGCACGCAAGGCCCGTGCGCTTGGCCTCACCCGCAAACCGTGGGTGAAGACGTCGTTGGCCCCCGGCTCCAAGGTCGTCATCGAGTATCTGGAGAAGGCCGACCTGCTTGGTGATCTCGAAGCTGCCGGTTTCTACAACGTCGGGTTCGGCTGCACGACCTGCATCGGGAACTCGGGACCTTTGCCGGAGGCAATCTCGGCGGCGATCAACGAGAACAATCTTGTGGTGACGTCGGTGCTGTCGGGCAACCGCAACTTTGAGGGGCGGATCTCGCCAGACATCCGGGCGAACTATCTCGCCTCGCCGCCGCTCGTCGTTGCATATGCGCTTGCGGGCACGGTCGACATCAACCTCGCGACAGACCCCATTGCCCAGGACGCCGATGGCAACGATGTGTTCCTCACCGACATTTGGCCCACCCAGGCCGAGATCCATGAGGTTGTTGCGAGTTCGGTGAACCGGCAGCAATTCCTTGAGCAATACGGCAACGTGTTCGAGGGGAGCGACGAGTGGCGCGAAATCGACAGTTCGGAATCGGCGCTGTATCCGTGGAACGAAAGCTCGACGTACATCCAGGAACCGCCGTTCTTCGTTGACCTGGCGCCGGAGCCGACTCCGATTTCACCGATCGCCGGCGCTCGCGTGCTGGCGAAGCTGGGTGACTCGATCACCACCGACCATATCTCACCCGCTGGCGCCATCGGGCCCGACACACCAGCTGGGAAGTTCCTCACCGAGGCGGGTGTCGAGCGCCGCATGTTCAACTCCTACGGGTCGCGTCGAGGCAACGACCGTGTAATGACCCGGGGGACCTTTGCGAACATTCGGGTCCGCAACCAGCTCGCCCCCGGAACCGAGGGTGGATGGACGCTCGACTTCACCGATGGTGAAGTGAAGAGCATCTACGACGCCAGCCTCAGCTACAAGGAGGCCGGGATTCCGCTCGTCGTGCTCGGTGGCAAGGACTACGGCATGGGTTCGTCGCGCGACTGGGCGGCGAAGGGCACGTTCCTGCTCGGCGTGAAAGCAGTGATTGCGGACTCGTATGAACGCATCCACCGGTCCAACCTGGTGATGATGGGCGTGCTGCCCCTGACGTACGTCGATGGCGAGAATGCCGACTCGTTGGGCCTGGATGGGAGCGAGACGTTTGCGGTCGAGGTTGATGATTCGCTCACACCGCGCCAGTTGGTGAAGGTCACCGCATCGAAGGCTGACGGTTCCAGGACCGAGTTCATGGCGGTCGCGAGGTGCGACACCCCGGTAGAGGTCGAATACCTCCGCCACGGCGGCATCCTCCACATGGTCCTCCGCCGCATGGCCGAAGCCTAAGCACCCAACCTCTCCGTTCTGGCGTCCATTTGGGCCATATATGGCCCAAATGGACGCCAGAACGGAGAGATGTGGGGGCGGCTAGCGCTCGTTGGCTTCTAGGACGCGCAGCACGTTCTCGCCGAGCATCTTGCGGATGTCGGTCTCCGACCATGACCTCGCCAGCAAACCCGCGGTGATGTTCGGATAGGTTGACACATCCTCCAGACCCTTGGGGAGCAACGTCACACCGTCGAAGTCGGAACCGAGCCCGACATGGTCCACACCGGCAACCTCGGCGATATGCTCGATATGGTCAAGCACGATCTCGATGTCACCGATCGGTACCGGGTTCTCGGCGGTGTACTCCGCCATTGCGGCGATGAACTCCTCCTCGTTCGACGTCGCGGTCCGGATCCGGCGCGTCACCTCGAAGTGCTTCATGGTGCGATCCCCGGTGTCGGGCACGACAAACAGCGAGAAGAAGTTCACCATGATCACGCCACCGTTGCCGGCAACTGCTCGCAGCACATCATCGGGCACGTTGCGAGCATTGCCCGACACGGCGTACGCCGACGAATGCGAAGCCATCACCGGGAGCGTTGTCACGTCAAGCGCGTCGCGCATCGTATCCGCAGACACATGGGAGATGTCGACGATCATCCCCATGGCGTTCATCTCCCGCACGATGTCCCGACCAAAGTCCGTGAGACCACCATGGCGGGCCTCATCAGTCGCGGAATCGGCCCAGTCGAGCGTGTCGGCATGGGTCAGGGTCATGTATCGCACGCCCCGGTCGAACAACGTGTGGAGCTTGTCGATCGAGTTCTCAATCGAGTGGCCGCCCTCGGCCCCCATGAGACTTGCGGTCTTACCGGCGCTACGGATGCGCCGCACCTCGGCGGCAGTGGTCGCAGCTTCGAACGCTTCGGGGTACCGCGTGTTCATCTGCTCGACAAGATCAATCTGTTCCATCGTGTGTTTGAACGGCGTCTCACTCTCACACGGGACGTACACGGACCAGAACTGTGCACCGACACCGCCACGACGGAGACGTTCGATATCGGTGTGGACGTGGGGGAGCGGTGTGGACGGGTCCATGGAATCAAACGACGAGTTCGCCTTGGTGCGAACCTCCCACGGAAAGTCGTTGTGACCGTCGATCACGGGGAGGTCGGCGTGGATGCGCTGCGCGGCGGCGGCGAAATCTGTCATGGTCGTTCCTACGTTTGACGGCTACACGAATCGCTGTATCTTGCCACCCCATGAGAGATGCTGCACAACTCCTACAAATTGAGGCCGAGGTGTATCGCCCGCTTCTTGAAAGTCTGACCCCAGCCGACTTCGACAAGCCAACGGTATGCGACCTGTGGTCTGTACGCGACGTGGTTGCGCATCAGTCGGCAGTTCTTAAGATTCTCGCCTCCGGTGAGCAGGCGGACTTCACCACAGAGTCGAACCAACGGGACGTGGACGACCGAAAGACGTGGGACGTTGGTCGGCTTCTCGAAGAACTGCTTGGTGGTTACGCAGCCGCGATAGCCATGATCGACTCGGCGGGTGGGCTGCTCGATGGGTTCGGACTTGCTCAGTTCGTCCACGGCGGTGATGTGCGGGATGCCGTTGGAGCTTCTGTCGCTTTCGCCAGCCCCGGATACGAGATTGCGGTGGAGCTTCTCCATGACAAGTCCACGGTAATGAAGAAGGCCCCGGTGATCACCCGCGTCGATGGAGTGTTGCGTCAGTTTGGTGCCGATGTCGATCCTGTGGGTCGCCTCGTCACCGACAGCGAAACCTTCGTTCGTCTCTGCGGGGGGCGCAAACCCGACGCTACGAAGTGGTCCGTCGATGGTCTGAGCGCAGCCGACTTCGTGCTCTACGGCTGATGCGACGGGTGAGCGTTGTAGGGACATCGGGCTCGGGGAAAACGACGTTCGCGGGAGCACTCGCCGACCGGCTCGGCGTGCCCCACATTGAGCTTGATGCGACCTATCACCAGCCGGGCTGGGTACCACTTCCTGAGAATGACTTTCGAGAGGCCGTCACGACGGCGGTCGCCGGCGACTCCTGGGTGATTGATGGCAACTATGCCGTAGCCCGTCCCATCGTCTGGGGGCGGGCAGACACTGTTGTGTGGCTGGACCTGTCGCGGACTGTCGTAATGTTTCGAATCATCAAGCGGACACTGTGGAGGGGACTCACGCGTCGGGAATTGTGGAACGGCAATCGCGAGAGCCTACGCAACGTATTCAAACTGGACCCGATGAAGAACATCATCGTGTGGGCGTGGACAACCTACCCGGACCGTCGCCGTCGGTACGCCGACATGATGCAGGATCCCCGGTGGAGCAACGCCACCCTCGTCAGGCTGCGCACACGCGCCGAATCTCGCAGGTTTGTCGGAGATGCTCGCAGGGGCTAACCGTGCCGGGAAGATGGTGCCTTGACCAAGCCGATTTCGAGGACCGCAGCCGCATCAACGGCAACCACCGATGTCTGTGCGACAGTTGAGGCGGGGATCAGGATGGTCGATCCAACGGGGTAGACCTCAGCATCCGGCTCACCGGTTCCGGCACGGATCGTTCCCTGTGTCACCATCAACACCCTGAGCTCTGGTGCCGGATACAGATCGATACGGCCGCCGTCGCTGCGATGTTCCCGCTGCCAGTAGTGGTCGGTGGCGACCAACAGTCGAGTTCCGTCCTCATCGGTGGCCGGGAGGAACGTGTCCGTATTGGGCGCAAGATTGAGTGTCGCAAGCGCCTGGTCGATGTTGAGTGTGCGCGGCACCCTGTTGTATTCCTCGGTCCAGTCGTACATGCGAAACGTCGTATCGCTCGGAGTCTGGGTTTCGGCGGCGATGACCCCGGCGCCAAGAGCGTGGACAGTTCCGGCAGGCAAGTGATGAAAGTCGCCAGGGTGAGCGTCGAAGGGTTGCAGGAGACCGACGAGTTCGGGGGTTCCAACTGCGTTCTCGACCTCGCCGAACGTGACTCCGGGACGGAAGCCAATGTAGAGGGCTGCCCCGGGTTGCGCGTCGAGCACGTACCAGGACTCCGTCTTGAGCCACGTCGAGGGATGGGAGGCGACATACGCCTCGTCGGGGTGCACTTGAACGGATAAATGCTGGTTGGCGTCGAGGAGTTTGAGGAGGAGGGGGAAATAGCCATCGACGGTAGGTTTCGCCGAACCAAGAAAGTCTGCTCCATAGGTCGCGATCAGATCGGAAAGTGTCCACCCGTCGTGCGGTCCGCCGGCCACGTGTGAATGTGTTTCGGCCGCATCGACTGCCGTGCCGTCGGGCAGGTCGGCGAGTTCCCACGCCTCGCCAACCAGTTCTTCCGGGGGGAGGGCCTTGCCGAACCGTTCCAATGCACGGCCGCCCCAAGGTTTGGGTACCAAGATGGGGCAAAAGCTCAGGAGTCCAAGTGGTGGCGCCATGATTGGTTGAGTCTGCTCCTCTCATTTCGGCGACGACCTGATCGAAGGCCGCGAACCATACATGTTACGTCGCTCGTTCACACCTGCAGGCATCGGTCCTCGGTCACCAGTTTTCAGTACCCAGTACTTGTCGTCTGGCAGTCGGCCTGGATCCTCGGACCGAAAGGGTACGCCGGCACCTGGAGGTCGCGGTGATCGTCGCAGCCCTGCTTGTCCTTCCGGTCGTCGTGGTTGAATGCAGCGCATCCGAACTGCCCTGGATCAA
>JAADIG010000072.1 GCA_013151445.1 Actinomycetota bacterium | reverse complement strand
CATCAATGGTCACCATGCCGGCCGCACCCGCATCAATAACCTGGACACCGTCTTCGAGAGTTGTCGTGTTTCCAGCATCGTCATCGGACTGATCGGAACCGCTGTCGTCGGACTGATCGGAACCGCTGTCGTCGGCGTGATCCTCGGAATCGGACTGGTCGGAACCATTGTCGTCGGACTGGTCGGAACCGCTGTCGTCGGCGTGATCCTCGGAATCGGACTGATCGGAACCGCTGTCATCGGACTGATCGGTACCGTTGTCGTCGGACTGATCGGTGCCGCTGTCGTCGGCGTGATCCTCGGAATCGGACTGGTCGGAACCATTGTCGTCGGACTGATCCGAACTGGTGTCGTCCGCATATGTCGAGTGGTCAGACGAATCGCTGTCGGACTCGGTGGCGTCGGACTGGTCGGTACCGTTGTCATCGTTGAGGTCGGAGCTGGTGTCGTCGGCGCTCGTATCACCGACGGTGCCGTCGGTCGTGGCCGCATCGCCTTGGACAGCGGTATCGTCGGAGCTGGTAGCCGACTCGTCGGTACCTTCGTGGTCCGGCGCTTCATTGTCAGGTGTGCTGTCGTCCGACGTCGTGATGGCGGGTGTCGTTGTATCGAGGGTTGTCGGAGAAGTGACGGTCACTTCTGTCGTCGATGTGGTTGTCGATCCAACAGGACCAACGACCGCTGATGCGACACCGGCGACCAGGAACACCGAGAAAACGGCTGATGCAATCACCATGGTTCGTTTGTACATGTGGGGGCCTCCTTCAGGCTGATGAACACACAATGCCTGATGCACGGTTATGGCAACCTCCGACGACGGTCAAGCGGCGGATAAATGTTTTGGGTCGACCTCTGGCCCTTTTCAAGCAGCGGGCAACAACTTCGGGTTCGCGCTGTCCGGTCGATCATGTGGTCGCGCTCGATGCGGCAGGATCCATGACGTCGCCGGTGGCCCCGGCGGTGAGCTAGCGACTTCGCTCGGTCGGCTCGACCATATCGATGTGGTTGTCAGATGCGGTCTCAGCGGTGGGTCTTGCGGCTCCAATCACATTCGTGCCAATCACACCGAGGAGCACCATGACAAGCCCGACCCATTGGAAGGCGTTCGGGTCTTCGCTGAAAATGAGCATCGCCCACAGCACGGTGAGTGCCGGCTGGACCAGGATGACGACTGACGCCTGGAGTGCTCGCAAGTTGGGCAGCGAGAACGTGATCAATGCCCAGCCGACTGCCTGCGGACCAACGGCGAGGGCGATCAGCCAGCCGTGTGAGGGCCACGACCAGGTCATCGACACGGCCTGGGGCATGAGCAGCGCCGCCGCTAGTCCAACGATGGTGACGCCGATCACCGCATCGAGGAGTCGCGCCGCGGCTGAGGTATCCGGCCCGCCGGACGCTCGCAACAACAAGATGAACTGGGCGTAGAAGAACCCGGTCAACACCCCATAGAACACACCGCGAGTTGGGTTCGCCCCGTACGCATCGACGGCACCGAGACCCGATATCAAGACGATACCTACGAGCATCACTGGGACCATTGTTAGCGCTGCACGTGTTATTCGTTCTCGAAAAATGAAGACGGTCGCTAGACCGATCCAGATGACCTGGGTGGCCCCAAGTACCGTGGCGGCCCCCGCACCTACGTCAGCGATCGAGTTATGCCAGAAGGACAGATCGACTCCGAGAGCGATGCCGGCAAGCACGCCGATGCCGCGTTCTCGCAGGGTCCGGCGGGTCCGGCGGCGGTCGATCAGTGCGAGAAGAGCCACTGCGGGGATTGCATACAATCCGCGAAAAAGCGTGACAGTGACCGGCTCGACGTTGGCGAGCCTCACCAGTATTGCCGAAAACGAGATAACGACGGTGCCGGCAAACGCCGACAGTATGGGTTTCACGGTGGGTAGCAGTTCGGTCGTTTCGGCAATGTGGACGCGCCCTCGGGAGGATTCGAACCTCCGACACCCGGCTTAGGAGGCCGGTGCTCTATCCCCTGAGCTACGAGGGCAGGCGGTCACCAAGGCTAAACCATTCTGACCGGTGGATGGGCGTTCTCTGCTGGTTCCGGTAGACTGGACCACGAGGCAAGTACTCGTGGTGGACAAGCCCCTACGCTGGGACTTGGTGCCCTGCACTATTCCCATCAATCCGCCCGTGACCCCTACTTGCCTAAAAGAGCAGGTGATCCCACCAGCTCAACAAAGTGAACGCCGCCGGACATCGGGCCTTCCCCCACCGCCCGAGTCGCTACGGCGGCGTTCACGCGTTCACTCAAGTCCTGGCAAATCCCGGGCGATGAAATGAGTGGAGTAAACCTTCTCCTCGGTTCAAGCGTGTAACAGGTGTACATGACGCTTCGAAAGTCTTCGTCCCAAGCTCAGGTCGCCCGGTCTTCCGGGGACCCGTTTCGTGATGCCGAGACCACCGTCGGTCCGGTCGTCATGGCGGCCACGAGACCTTTCGAGTCGTTCTATCAGCAGGAGTATCGATCCGTGCTTGGCCTGGCATACGCCCTCACGGGCAGTTCAAATGGTGCAGAGGACCTCACTCAGGAGGCTTTCCTAGCCGCGCATCGGAACTGGGCCAAGATCTCGTCGTACGAGAAACCCGAGGCCTGGGTTCGCAAGGTGCTGGCGAATCTTTCGGTTTCGCTCTTTCGCAAAACCGCACGTGAGGCTCGCGCACTCTTGCGCATGGGAAAGACCGACGACGTTCTGCCGGACCTCGAGGCCGAGGATGCCGAGTTCTGGGGCGCCGTCCGTTCGCTCCCGCGCCGGCAGTGTCATGCAATAGCCCTGTTCTACCTTGAAGATCGCAGTGTCGCCGACATTGCAGAGATCTTGGAGTGTTCGCCGAGCACCGTGAAGGTTCACCTGCACAAGGGTCGAATCAATCTTGGCAAGAAACTAGCAATCGATTCGGGGGAGGACTCCTGATGACGGCTCTCGATCTCAGAGCGCAACGCGCCGCCGCAGGTATTCGGTCGAGTGTGGCGGCCTCCCCAGCCACGCCCGCGATGGATCTACGCGGTGCCGCACGTATGAGGTTCATGACACATGCATCAATGGGGGTCGCCGCCGCTGCTGCCGCAGTAGCTGCCTTTGTCATCATGGGTTCCGTTATCCAGGCACCGTCCCCAGCCCCAGCTCCGCCCGCGGGGACCGCGTCGACCACGACGACGGTAGTCACCCCCACGACGTCGCTCACCCCCTCGACGACTGCCGTTCCGACACCGGTTCCTCCACCGAGTTCGACGACTACGACGACGATCCCCGCTACGACGACGTCGACTACTACGACAACCCCACCGGACACGACACCACCGGCGTTCAAGATCCTCTCGCCCGAGCACAATCAGACCTTCGAGGTCGAGGTGGTGACGTTCTCGGGCACTGTCGAACCCGGGGCAACGGTCTTTGCGGGCCGCTACGAGGCAACCGTGGCTGGCGGCGAGTGGAGCATTGCTCTCACTTTGATACCGGGTCGCAACACCGCGACTCTTGTCGCGACCGATGCCGCGGGGAACCAGACGTCGGCGACCGTCGTGGTGTTTCTTGAGGTTCCCAAAGAGAATCCGCCACAGGACTGGGAGTTCACCGCCAACCGAGTCAATGGCTCATCCACGAAGAATCCTCCCTATGACGTCTATTGGGGAACCGGGAAGCCGGGCACCGCAATACAGATTCTCTCCGAGTTTGGATCGGGATCGGTTGAGGTCGACGCCGAAGGTGGCTGGGAGGTAAAGGTGTACTTTCCTACGGCCCCACCGAATGATGAGTTTGTGGTGAAGGTGAAGGATTTCACTGGCGCCAAGTTCACATTCGGGTTCACCTACATCGACATCTAGGCACAGGCCTCCGAGTCGCTGACCCAGGGGCCCCCCGCACCCTCGGTCTAGTACTCGCCGGGTTCGTTCACCCACTCGATATCGGCGAGCGGATCGTCGTCATCATCGTCGTTGTCATCGGGCGGATCGTCTTGAAATGATGCGAGCTTCTCGCGCGCCCGAGTCTGGAGATCTCTCCACGTTGAGCTCTGCAGCGGGGGATGTTCGCGGAGGACTGTCGGGACAGCTTTTAGCCAGCCGAGCGCCTTCAGTGCAGCGATCATCAACGATCCCGCAATTGCGGTGACGCCGACCGCTGCCATCGATAGGGTCGGACCGGGGAGCCGCAGTTCGAAGAAATCGCGCGCCGATGGTGACAGGAAGAGGAATGCCAGCACACCGGCCATTGACCCGACGAGCCAGCGTTTCCATCCAACAATGGGGCGGGCCACCATGGCAAGCGCGACGAGCCCCAAGGCAGCCAGCACGAACGTCGCCATCGTGCGTGCCTCCACGAGAGTGACGCCCTCGCTGATCGCCATCTGGTAGGCACCGAATGTGGCGAGACCTGCAGCGATCCCGACGGGAATCGCAAACCGCACCACGCGGCGCACGAAACCGCGTCGAACCCGCTGGGCGGTGGGGGCAAGTGCGAGAAAGAATGCGGGGATTCCGATAGTGACGGTACCGACCAGCGTCAGATGGCGGGGGAGGAACGGGAACGGCTGCGCGGCAACCCCAACCGCTACCGCAAGGAACAAGGCATAGACGCTCTTGGTGACGAAGAGATTGGCGACTCGTTCGATGTTCGAAATCACTTTGCGCCCCTCGGCGACAACATGGGGCAGAGTATCAAACCGGCCATCGAGCAGGACGAGCTGTGCAACGGCGCGCGACGCTGATGCCCCGGACCCGATCGCGATACCTATGTCGGCTTCCTTGAGAGCGAGCACGTCGTTCACACCGTCACCCGTCATCGCAACGGTGTGTCCGCGGGCCTGCAGGGCGCGGACCATCGCCCGCTTCTGGTGCGGATTTACCCGACCGAAGACCGTGAACTCCTCCATCACCGTGGCAAGCTCGTCGGGGTCATCCGGCAGGTCGCGGGCGTCCATGACGTTCTGAGAGCCGGGAACACCTACCGACTGGGCGATCGCGGCGACCGTGTTGGGGTGATCCCCGCTGATGACTTTTGCGTGAACGCCCTGGCTGGCGAAGTACCGCAGTGTCTCCGCGGCATCCGGTCGGATGACGTCACCGAGGCTAATGAGTGCCCGTGGCACGATCGTCGCCGGAAGTAGTTCGCCGACAAGTGGCTGCGGGGACGAAGCGATCATGACAACCCGGGAGCCACGGTTCGCAAATTCGGCAACCTGAGCGGCGATTTCCTGGTCCTGGGGAACGAGTATGTCGGGTGCACCAAGGATCCAGGTATCGGCGGTCCCAAACGTTGCACCGCTCCATTTTCGTTCCGAAGAGAACGGTACGACCTTGGCAGGGGACCACGGCGGAGCATCGGGATACGCCGTCGCGATGGCGGCCGTCGTTGGGTTCGGGTTGGGATCGAGTGCGGCCAGAGCGGCGATAGCATCTGTCGGGTCAGCGTCGGAGAGCGGGACAAATGCATTGACATCGAGCCGACCCTCGGTGAGCGTGCCCGTCTTGTCGAAACAAACGGTATCGACCCGGGCTAACCCTTCGATCGCGGCCAGTTCCTGAACGAGGACGTTGCGTTTTCCAAGGCGAACGACACCGACCGCAAACGCCACAGACGTGAGCAGCACTAATCCCTGTGGGATCATCCCGACACCTCCGGCGACTGCCGACCGCAACGCCTCGGTCCAGTCGGCGCTAGTGCGCAATTGGTTCCACATGAGCAATGCAATGACGGGTCCGATCACCCAGGTGATCCAGCGGAGAATGAGGTCGATGCCGTCGCGCAGCTCGCTGTGCACCATCGTGAACTGTCGGGCCTCGCGGGCAAGTTTGCGGGCATAGGCGTCCTCGCCGATGTGGCTTGCCATGAATCGGCCTCTGCCGGCAACAACGAACGATCCCGACAGCACCTCCTCCCCGACAGCCTTGACCACCGAGTCGGCTTCGCCCGTTAACAAGGATTCGTTGATCTCCAGACCTGCCGACTCGGTGACCTGGCCATCGACGGGAACCTGATCACCGACTTCGAGATGGACGAGGTCGTGGAGCACGATCTCGTCGACGGGATAGTTCCGCACGGTTCCACCGCGCGTGACCCTTGCGAGCGGGGCGGCGAGGACGGTAAGGCGATCAAGAGTCCGTTTCGCGCGGATCTCTTGAACGATGCCGATCAACGCATTCGAAAACAACACACCCCCGAACAACGCATCCGGTAACGAGCGCACCACGACCAGAACGATCACGAGCAATGTCCCGAGCAGGATATTGAATCTGGTTATGACGTTGCTGCGGACGATGTCAGCGATGGTTTTTGTCGGACCATCATCGACGATGTTGACGAGCCCTGCGGCCTGGCGTTCGGCCACTTCCGCGGCCGTTAGACCGTTGCGTTCATAGTCGCCGGGTCTGGTTTCTATCGTCGTCATGGCTCCGAGGATACCCTGGATCGAGTTCGATTTATTGGGGGTGTTGTCGGCGGACACCATTGGATGGGCGGATCGCACCGCTTCGAGTTACACTCGTGTAAGTACACAGCTGTAAGGGGCTTTGAACAATGGTAATGGCTGCACAAGCAACATGGACCGAGAGCGACCGAGTCGCGACTGCTGCAATGGCTGGTTATGCGCGTCAGCTGGAGAATGCCGTCACGGCACCGCTCATCGAAATGGTCGACGGCACCGCGAACGATGCAGCTGCTGGGCTGCTTTGTACGGTCGCCGGGGAGCGCCGGGCCGTCGAAATCGTGCTCGATAACACGGTGCAAGCCGATCATCTGACCGCACCGATCTGGTCGCTTGACCAGCGGGGTTGGAACGTAACGGTGTTAGTACCGCTCAGCCAGATGGGGGAGGCGCACACGTCGCTGCGGGGCGTACCGTGCACACTTCAGCCGTGGTGGCGAATGAACTCGGGTGACGTCGTGTTCGGATCGCTCGAGACACCGTAACGGGTCGAGCCGGTACAACATCCAGCGGAGCCGGGGTCGATTCTCCGTCGATCTTGGATTCTGCGATGCGTCGAGCGACCGCTTGCGCACTACGATGTATGCATGCCACCGCCTCTTTATACACAATCGGTCATTGCCTGCATTTGGGATTTCGACAAGACGCTTATCCCGGGAAACATGCAGGGCCCTCTCTTCGTGGAATACGGTGTAGATGAGGCCGAGTTCTGGGGTGAGGTCGAAGCCCTCGTGGATTTCCACGCTAACCGTGGAGAGATTCTGGGCCGGGATATGGCGTACCTTCTCCACATCCTCACCTACGTCGAGCGTGGCATCTTTAAGAACCTCACCAACGCAAAGCTGAAGCAGCTCGGTGCTGAGCTGGTGCCGGTGTTGGGCATGCCCGAGTTTATGGACGTTGCCCGCAAGCGGGTCGAGGGGAATCCAGAGTTCGCCAAGGAGGGGATCACCGTCGAGCACTACATCGTGTCGACTGGTATTCGACCGATGATCGAGGGGTCGACGTTTGCGGGGCATATCGATGAGATTTGGGCCAATACGTTTGTGGCGAGCGAGGCAGGTCCCGGGTACTTGGACCGCCTCGACGTGGCTGCTGAGGGCGACGACGTCATAAAACATGTTGGGTTGTTCATCGGAAACACCTCAAAAACTCGTGCCCTCTTTGAGATCAACAAGGGTGTCAACACCAGCCCGCAGCTCGATGTGAACGCTCGTATGACTGAGGAGCAGCGTCGTGTGCCGCTTCGCAACATGATCTACATCGCTGATGGCCCGAGCGACGTTCCGGTGTTTTCGATTCTCAACACGAACGGTGGCAAGACCCTCGGTGTTTACAACCTTGAGCCTCGCGACAACTACAAGCAGGTGAAGGAGCTGGCTGATCAGGGAAGGATCCAGGGTCTCGCCGAGGCTGACTTTCGTGAAGGTGAGGGTGCGTACCTGTGGATGGTCGACTCCATCGATCAGATCGCGTACGAAATCACTGAATCAAAACAGCGGGCGCTTGCGGCGATCAAGAGTCCTCCGGGCCACGCCTAATCCTCCGGGCAGCATCCGTCAGGTCGGCAACTCCAGGCCGGCCGGGAGAGTGAACTGCCCGTCGCGACCCGGTGGGAATGAGAGAATCTCGGTGACGGCCGCTCTACGCAATGGACCGTACACGTGTGGGAACTGTTCTCCCAGGTCGTAGCAGTCCTCGTAGATCACAGAAACCTCAAGTAGTTCCGGGTCAATACGCAATATGACGAGACCCTGCTCACCCGAATACAACGAATTCGCGACTCCGAGCAGTTGGCCCGCGGTGGAGCAGTGGATGAAACCCGCCGAGCGAAGGCTGGCCGGGGTGTACTCCCCGGTCGGGATGGCCTCGTTCCATACTCGCCGGGGGCAGATGTGAAAGATTGTCCCCGAGTTGTCCCGAGGTTCGGTGTGAGGGTTACCCATCGTCGACAACATCGGCGTAGATAGTGATCGTGCCCGAGTAGTTCGAGACCCATACGTTGCCAGTGAGGGCGTCGTAGGTGATTCCGATGGGTTTATCGTTCGACCGGATCTCCTGCACCTCGGTCATTGTCTCGGTGAGGACCTTGCTGACGGTATTCGAGTTGTAGTTCACGATATACAGCGAGTCCCCATCGGTCGAGATTGTCATGGACCGCGGGGCGTTACCGGTGGCGACTCGGGCGACCACCTTCCGAGTCGCGAGGTCCACCTTGACGACAGTACCTTCGCCGTTGAGGGTCGCATAGAGGTACCGCCCGTCCGGATCGAGCACAATGTGTCGAGGACTCGTGCCGATACCGCGAATCCAGTCGACTGCGAAACCATCTAGGTCGATGACCGCGATGTCGCGACTTCCCATAACGGCTGCATAGGCGATGGTTGCGTCCGCTGAGACCGCAACTCCACGAGGGTGCCTTCCGAGACGGATCGTCGCGATCACATCTGCAGATGCGATATCTACGACGCTCATGTCGAACGAGCACCAGTTCGTGACGAGTACATACCTGTCATCCGGGGTCACCGCGAGAAACTTCGGCACTGCTCCGACCGCGATGACCTGGTCGATCTTCAGCGATGCGGTGTCGATCCGATAGAGAAAACTGGTGTCCCAGTTCGCCTCGTTGCAGCCGTCGGCACCGGGACGAGCGAATCCCGGTCCCGACATCTCGTAGTTCGAAACGTACGCGAACGCACCGTCGGATGTGAACGCAGCCTCGACCGGGGCCCCGCGGAACTCTCCCTCGTATTCATCGAAGCCAAAGTCGCTCAGCGTGACGGTGTCGGAGATCGTGTGCACGAGTTCAAAGGCGGCGTTGTACACGGTGACGGTGTGGCGATACATCATGTTCTGGGCAAAGAACAGGCCCGTGCCGGACGATACGACCGACTTCGGCGAGATGTCGCCGCCGATTGTCTCCACAAGTTTCAATGTACGGCCAGCCGTCGGCGGTAGGGTCGACGTGGTAGTGGTCGTCGTTGTCGTCGACGTGGTAGTCGTCGTGACTGCCTTGGGTGGTGACGTCGTCGTGGCAACGGTCGTGGATGAGTCGAGGGGAGCGAGCGATGTCAGGGTTGACGGCGCCGGCTCCGCGGCGGCGCTGACACACCCGGCCAGGATGATCGCAGAACCGACCAGGAGCAAGAACACCCTGGTGGTCTTGGTTGCGTCGAGCCCCACGGTCATCTCCAGTGGTTCGAAACGAGGTGAGCGCGTCAAGTGCGCAGCTCATGGGAGAATCGTAGCCGTGGCGGTGGCAGATACTTGGCATCATCGCGACGCTGCCACCGGATCATGCAGCGCGGTGGCACCGACGTACCGGGACGGACTTGATAGTCTTGCCCCTGGTAACGGCCGGCACGCGTCGGTCACGTCCACTGCCCCGAGCACCTGTGACCACACTGGATGGTGTTTTGCAATCGATAGTCAACAGAATGCGGACCTTCGCTGCGCATCGTGTCGTACGGGGTGTTGTCGCCGCGGTGGCATTCGTGGGTCTGATAGCGGCCGCCAGTCCGGCGGCTGACGAGAACCTGCCGCCGGGACGGCTCGGTGTCCTCGTCGGTCGGGCACAAGACGCCGCCAACGAATTCCAGGGTGAGATCCTCGCCGACGGGCGGGTCGATTTCGATGAGTATCGCCGTGCGGTCGAGGCGACCTTACGCTGTGCGCGCGACAAGGGTGTACCGGTTGTCGGGCCATCCTTATCTTCCGACGGATATCTCGAATACTCCTACGGAGCACTGGACGATGATGGGGACGTGCCGGCGGACGCTATCGCTCTCGGTGAGCTGAACGGCTGCTGGGTTGAGTTCTCGCGGCTCGTCGAAGAGGTGTGGGATGCCCAACGGGACCAGCTGACGTAACTTCCATGCCCGCGTGGGGTGATGATCGGCGTCGATCATGACGGGCAGCCTCGGTAGGCTGAAAGCATCGACCCCTGGAGGATGCTGTGCCGCTCGTGCCGACGACCATCAACAAGATCATGTGGTCCATCCCCAATATCCTGTGTCTCATCGGTTCGCGCCATGAGGACGAGTGGAATGGGATGACACAATCGTGGGTGACTCAGGTCGCGATGGAGCCGGTCCTCGTCGCCGTGTCGATCGATGCGACCGCAGTTACGAATCGACTCATCAAGGATGGGGGTTCGTTCTCGGTCAACATCTGGGACCGGTCCAATACCCGACCGTTCGTGAAATTCTCGAAACCGGCAACCAAGGATGGTGAGACGCTGAACGGGTTACCCGTCCGAGAAGGCGTCACGGGCGTCCCGGTGTTCCGGGATGCGATCGCCTACCTCGAGTGCACAGTCTGGGAGACGGTCGCATGCGGGACGCACGACCTATTCATCGGCGAAGTGGTAGATGCCGACATTGTGAACGCCGACGTCCTCGGTGACGTTGCCCGCATGGAGGACACCCGGATGAAGTATGGGGGAGTGAGGCGCGGCGGCCACTAACGGGGAGTCGCACCGCCCGAACACTACCGGGGTATCGGCCGCATCATCGAGGGGCAGTATTAGACGCGTGACGCGCCGTTGGACTCCAGGATTTGCTGGAGCTGATCCTTCTTGACGAGCCCGGTGGTGCGCCAGCGTTGGGAAGCGGTTTGCTCGCCCTGTGGTTTGTCGCCGGGACGCACCTTTTTACGCTTCTTCACCGGTGGTTTTGCCAGCACGATGAGCGTCGGTGTCGAACGGATCTTGAATTTCATCGCGGCACCCTCGACCTGCTGCACGTCAACCTTCACGACGTGGGCGGAGTCACCGTATTCGTCGGAGATTTCGTTGACGATGCCGTCCATGACGCGACACGGCGCACAGTTTGGTTGCATGAAGTCGACAAGAACCGGCTTGCCCGATGCGGCGAGTTCATCGATTTCTGACAGATGATTGATTTTGCGTGCCTTGGTGCGGCGATGGAACATTGCTGCTGGCTCCTGTGTGGTCTCCACGACTCAACCTCGCGCTCGGGCGTTGCATTCCCTCAGCCCGGTACAAGAGAGTCGACGAGAGGTTAGCGGAAATCCTGGATGTTGATGGACGAACGTCTGGTTCACATGACGTTCGGGCCGGACAATCCCGGTCAGGCGTCGCGAGAGCGGCGCGCGGGCGAGCGCCGTGATGAATCGGCGTTGCTTGACACATATTGTGTGGAACGGAGCCCTTGAACGCGCGGGCCAGTCCGCGAGTGCTGTCCGTCGGGACATCGTTTCTTGGCTCTGGAGAAGAGACTGCACCGGGTCGATGTCAACCGCGACGAACAGGCAGCGCTCTACAACGTCGAGGGACTCATGGACGCTGTTCCCCGTACCTCCACCAGCCAGCCTCCCTGTCGATTCGGGCGGTCTCGTTGCCTTTCGCCTCGGAGCCACATTCCGATACGGCGCTGTGACCGACTCCTGGATCCAGGATCAAACATACCCAGCGGGGGTAACAACCCCGGAGTACGTATCGGCGGACGTATCGCAGGTGGCGCCGGTGCACAGGTTTGGGTCTTTGACGACGGCTTCACGGTTCTTCCACCTGCACCCGTCACATCTCCCGACTATCTCGGTTGGATCGGCTCGGATATCGTCGTCTGGGACTCTGGCGAGAGAGCAGCCGCCGTGTACAGCGCGGCGTCGCAGCAATGGACGCGGAGTGATGCGCCAGACAAAATCGAGACTCGAGTCGGGTCGACAATCTGCAACACCGATGCCGCGCTCCTGGTGTGGGCTGGATGGATCAAACGAGGAGCACGCCGCGTTGGCTCCGATTCGGGAGCCATCCTCGACGTTCGCGCACTGGCAGCTGAGTGACTGTCACCCGCAAGGTCGGGTCGTCAAGGCCGCAAGGGGTGCGGAACGAGGATGACGGTCTTGGCCGCTGTATCGAACGCGATACTCGTGCAGGGGCGATCAGTACGTGTTGGCTGGCGGGTGATGGTCCAGTCTTTCAGTCCGTTGTCATCGAGAATGGACCGAACGCGGACCTCAGCCTCGTCCGGAGCTACACATTCCTCGCCCGCGATGTAGTCGACGATTTCGGCTTCTGTTTGTGCGATTGAGTCCAACCGATCCGGCTGCTGCGACGGATTCGGTGTAGCAAGGCCGAGACTTTCACAGATCGTTGGATCGTCGGTCGGGAGCACGGCGAGTATGCCTTCTGCCGTGACGCACCCGGTGAGGGGAGGGACCTGACCCCGTGCCACATCCGGGTTGGTGAGGGGTCCCTCTTCCCACGGCGCAACACACAGGTCGACCGTTGGGGCGACCGCCGGGGCGATTCCGACACGATCAGCGTCGAGATCCGTGGTCCCGTAACACGCGACGCCGACTGCAGTGATATCCCTCGTGAGTGCCACCCATGTCGCTGCCGCGAGCAGCGCAGCGAGAACAGCGAGAGCGATAATGCGGCGTCGCCGACGCACCCGGGATCGATCCGGCCGAGGAGAGTTGGTGATGGCTTCGAACAGCGCCTGCGCCGATGCCGAGTCGGCGTTCGGTAGCGTGGTGAAGTCCACGGGGTCGTGGACCCGCAGGATATCGAATGGGTCTCGATTAGCTGGCATGATGCCACCCGTGGCCCGATTGGGTTCTGGTCAGAAGCGCTGACGGTGCCAGTCCGCGCCCCCCTGGTTGGTTAGTGTCCGGCAGACGGCTTGTGTCACAAACCAGGTAGTTGGTCTTCAACGTCATCGCCCCTCTCCGTCGGTCTCGAGGAGTGTGGTGCGGAGCCGTGCCCGTGCGCGATAGAGCTGTGTCCGGACGGCTGCAGGAGTCTTCCCGACAACCTGTGCGATCTCTCTGTGGGAGAGTCCCTCGAATGCGGCGAGGCGGATCAGTTCCTGATCCCTCGGTGCAAGCCTCTCGAGGGAATCAAAGACTCGGTCCACCTCGTCGCGGTCGCCTGCCTGGTTTGCAGTCGAGACCGCCCTGGGTAGCGGTGCGGTCCGAAGTTTCCGGCGCAACGCCATGAGCCGTCGAGCACCTCGGCGATGATTGCTGATCGTTCGGTACGCAACGCGGTAGAGCCACGCCACGGACGATTCTGCGCCGAGGGCGTCCTCTAGCCGGCGCCACGCCACCATATAGGTCTCAGCGACCACATCATCAGCATCTCCAGCCGATACCCGTCGGCGGCTGTACGCCAGGACGTCCTGGTACGTGGAGCGGTACAGCTCCTCGAACCGTTCTCTGTCGCTGCGTCGATCCAAGGCTCACAGCCCCCGCCGTACTTCTGGCATTTCCACCGCTAGTTGATGTAGACAGACGATACATCGTTATCCCATCCGCTGATCATCGTCGAAGATTGGTCGTACGCTTCGGTCATGTACCACGGATACCAGCTACCACCACCGTTTGCGTAGTCCGCGAAGTCTGCCGCACACGGCCCAACCTTGAACGACGACACCTTCTGATTGAATCCGTAGTTCGCCAGATTAAGCCACCGATACTGATCGCGTAGGTACAACACCGGCGATCCGTAGCTTGTCGCGTCATACAACCGCAGATACCCCGAACAGGTAGACGCAAGCACGTCGCGATTTCGAGGTTCGATCGATCCGGCGACAGCATCGAGCCTCGCAATGGTTTCATCCATCTCGGCTTCAGTACGGAAACATTGCTCGACGCCTTGTTCCTGCCAAACGAAACAGGCTTCGGCTTCGCCCCAACTCTGGGCAAGGTCCAGCTTGTTCCCTTCGAACACCGCAACAACACCGGCTGCGTCACCGGGAGCAGCGCTGGCGCCGCTGCCGACAGCCGCCACCAACGTCGCGACGCCGACAATGAGAACTCGTCCAGTTGGTTTCCTCATCCATGTATGGCGCATCCTCATCCACATTTCGTATCGAAGCCGCTGCGAACGACCCTATGACCCATATGTGTCCGGTATCGGACAAACGTCGCGACATGAACGCATATGTGGACACATAGATCTTGACAGACACGTTCGCCCGTCCGGGAATGTGCACGGCGACCGGACCCGGTAGGAATATATGAATGACCCCATTGCAGACGCCCCAAGTCATGACGACGGTGCCGTCGCCCCGGCCGGAAAGGACGGCCTAGACGACGCCGATCTCAGGCTGCTCCAGGTGCTCGCGACAGCGCCATCGTTGACGTCGGTCGCGAAGCTCGTCGGTCTCTCACAACGACACACACGACGAATCACCGCGCAGCTCCTTGACCGGATGGGCGTCACCAGCATTCGGGCCGCGGTCTCCGTCGCCGCTGCAAGGGGGTATATCGCGGAACCGCCATCATCAATGCAAGTACGGTCGGTGGGTCCAACCTCCCCGGTCGGTTCGCTAGCGCGAGACACGAATCCCAGGATATCTCGCGACGAACTCGTCAGTCCGGACACTTACTTATTGAATGACCTGAAGGAGGAAGAATGCAGGCGATACGAAGACTAGTTATTGCATGGTGGATGTTCCTGCTAGTCGCCGCGGCGCTTGTCGCTATCACGGTGACACCGGTCCTAGCGGATCATGATTGGGCGTCTGGTTGTAGCAACGGGAACACCTGTTGGTCCGAGGTGAACTACGGGGGCGGATACATGCAGTCCGACCACAGGGACTCCTATACCAACAACGACTACTACGCTAGCGGTACGCCGCCGCAGACCATCGGGTTCCAGACCGACTACTTCAGAAACAAGATGAACGTAACGCATGCGCATGTCTATCGGAATCAGTCATACTCGAGCGAGTTGTTCTGTGTTAATCCCGGCAGCAGTGTTTGGTACTACGTGGGCGGGACGACTTCGACGTCAAGCTGGCTGGGACATGGTGGATCGTTGGGCTGGTGCCGCAGCTAACCTCGAACCGATGGAGCCATCCTGCCGGGTGGCTGGATAGGCGGCCTTGATGCGCCCACGAACATGGTTCGCGGGTGTCGCGATCGCTGCTGTCGTGGCTGCGGGCTGTGAGACGGCGGCCCCCTCGGACGTGGCTGCGGATGAGGGAGTCCCATCCCTCGCCGGTGGCGAGACGACGTCCGTGGCAACGGATCCCATCGATCCGGCGGGCGAGCTTCCTCTCGATTGGTTCGTCCGGCTGCAGGAGGAGATCGGGCCGCCGGAGCGAGACCTGTACTTCGGCTACATGGAACGCTGCATGGCGGAGACAGGGTTCTCGTGGAAGGCGCCGCAGCCTCCGCCTGTCCCTACCGAGTGGGAGGAGATTGCGCGCTACCCGGCGCGGTACGGAGTGGTGACTCTCGTTCAGGCCCAGCGAGCCGCGTATCTCCCCCCCGATGAGGTGTTCTTCGACGTGTCCGGTGAGGAGGCGGACAACGAGGGCCTCCCGTCGGACCCTGCCGAGCTTGAAGCGTTCCAAACAGCGTGGTTCGGCGCCGAAGCGGAGGTGGGTCCCGAGGATCTTGTCGTCGTCTCCGATCCGGTAACCGGTGAACCAATCCTGGCGTTCGATCCGTCCTCTCCTCGCGGTGGAGGATGTGTAGGTCGCGCGAATGCGTGGCTCAGCGGAGAGACTTCCGAGCTTGGCAGCCTCGACATCGCGACCGACGTCGGCACGGCCCGAGCTTGGATTGATGTTCGGATACGCGCTGCGTTCGATCAGACTCTCGCCGACGATCGGGTGGTGACAGTCGCGGATCGGTGGAGAGTCTGCATGGCACAGCGGGGATGGGAGACGCCCGAGTGGCGGTTCCCCGGTGGAATCACGGTGGGGAGGACCGACACGGTGGTGGGCTCCGACGAGGAGATTGCTGCGGAGATGGAACGTCTCGATGAGGAAGCCGGAAACACCGAACGTGCTGTCGAAGATGTTGGGTGTCAGGGTGAGGTTGATTGGCTTGTGTCGTTGCGGGATGTCGAGGCAGAGTATCAGCAGGCGACAGTGGAACGGGTTCCCGAGCTCTTCGCGGATGTCAGGGACCTGATCGCAGTGTACCGCTCCCGGTTGGCGACCCTCCGACTCGCGGACCTTGACGGATGAGGTCGGTGTGAACGGGCTCCGGTCGCGCCTCGCTGTCGCTCTCGTCGTTGTTGCGGCCTTCGCTGCCGGTGCGGGAGTCATCGCGGCGCGTTCCGGATTGACGACGACCGTAGTGGTCGTCACAGAGCCGCCTCAACCGGTGGTAACGGCTGCGGTAGAGCGTCGCATTCTTGAGGATTCGGTTGTAACGCGCGGCAGTGTCGAGGTCACCGAGGTCGTGCCAATCTTCGCTCCGTCGGTCGATGGTGCCCGCTCCGTTGTCACCTCGATTGAACTAGCAGTTGGCGAGAGCATCGAAGAGGGCACGGTTGTTGCCTCGGTCGCCGGACGCCCGATTATCGTCCTTGAGGGTGCTTTCCCGGCGTTTCGGGATCTTGGTCGTGGATCCGGCGGCGTCGACGTTCTCCAACTCCAGGAGGCTCTGGCACGACTCGGACTCTACGGCGGAGTGATCGACGGGGTGTACGGCTGGGCGACGGAAAGTGCGGTTCGCGAGCTCTACGGCGAAGGCGGGTACGAATGGGGTGCCGACGGTGCCGGAAAGGACGGGGAGGGCGGTGATGAAGCTGTACCCAAACCCACCACCACAGCGGGTATCCAGATCTTCCTTGACGAGGTTGTGTTCGTTCCCGAACTTCCGGCGGATGTTGTTGCGGTCCACGTGGGGGTCGGCGACGTTCTGGGCGATGCGGGCGTACTCGTTGATCTCGCCACCGGGGAAGTTCGCATTCGAACAGCCGTCCCCGCCACGCGGATCGCCGGTATCGCGGTAGGAGCGGTGGCTGTGATCCTCGACGAGGCGAGCGGAGCAACATTCGAGGCCGAGGTCGTCGCTGTCGCCGCCGAACCCAAGTCGGACTCGGGTCGGCTGGAGCACGACGTGGACCTCCGTCCCCTCGGGTCCGCGAGCGACTTGGTTGGGCGGAATGTTCGGGTCACCTTCACGCTTTCGTCGTCGTCCGGCCCCGTGCTGGCGGTCCCGATCACCGCGGTGTGGACTGGTGACGGTGACAGTGTGTTTGTCACCGTGTCCGATGGCGGTACGACCCGAGACATCGGTGTGATACCAGGGCTCGTCATCGGAGGCTGGGTGGAGATCGTTGATGCCGACGAGACGTTCTCTGAGGGTGACCTTGTGGTTGTCACACGATGAGCGCTCTGATCGAGGTCGAGGGACTCAACCGGACTTTTGAAGGTCCCCAACCTGTGCGGGCACTGCGGGATTGCACCTTCTCCGTCGCCGCCGGGGAGATGGTCGCGGTGACCGGGCCATCGGGATCGGGCAAGTCGACTCTTCTCAACTGTCTCGGTCTCCTCGATCGTCCCACGTCGGGCACGTACTTGCTGGAGGAACGGGATGTTATCGGTCTGGCAGAACGCCACCGGGCCGCGCTTCGAGCCCGGCGGATCGGGTTCGTGTTCCAGGACTACAACCTTCTATGGGGGCGCACGGCTCTCGACAACGTCGCCCTGGGATCCATCTATCAGAGGGAACGTGCAGCCGACAGGGAAGGCGTTGCCAAGGTGTACCTCGATCTGGTGGGGCTTTCGCATCGTCAGCGAGCACTTGTTGAAACCCTCTCAGGCGGGGAACGGCAGCGCGTCGCTATCGCTCGGGCGCTCGCCTGCGCCCCGAGCCTTCTCCTCTGTGACGAACCGACCGGGAACCTCGACTCCGAGACCGGCGATGCCATCCTTTCTCTCCTGGAGGGGCTGCGCGCCGGGGGGCAGACCATCGTGATCGTCACCCATGACCCGTCGGTCGCAGCCAGAGCCAGCCGCCAGTTCGGAATGCGCGACGGTACGCTGACGGCGGAGGTCTAGCCGTGGTACCTGGCGAAATATCGAAGGACCGTACGGGATTGCGGATGGCCGACCTCGTCGCGGAGGCAGCGGTTGGGATCACAGTGAAGCCCCTCCGTAGCATTCTCACCGTTGTCGGGATCGCCGTAGGTGTCGCAGCGCTCGTCGCTACCGTCGGGCTCGCGGCCACGACCGCCCGGGTGGTGTCGGAACGCTTCGATGAACTGCGGGCTCGCGAGGTAACCATCGTCGCGAACCGCCTTGAGAACCTTCCTTCCGACGTCGATGAGCGCCTCGCCGTTCTACCCGGAGTGGAGGTGGGCGGCGTTCTCGGTCCGGCCACATCCCAATCCCGCCCGGTGCGTGCATTCCGTACCGGGCCGATCGCCAGCGTTCCAATTATTGCTGCCACCCAGGGAGGACTTGCCGCGACTCGTCCCTCGATCACGGGCCGGTCCCTCGACCGGATCCTCCCCGGACAACGGGTCGCGCTCCTTGGCGGCGATCTCGCCGTGGCGTTGGGAGTTCGGCAGCGCACATCACCGACGACGGTCTTCATCGATGACGTGCCGTTCACCGTGATCGGTATCATCGATCGAACCGAACGCGAAGCCCAGCTCGCTACCGCAGTGGTGGTGCCTGCTTCCGTTGCGGTCGAGATGTGGCCCGATCCTCAAGCGATCGTTCTCATCGATGTTGAAGCGGGTGCTGCCCTGGAGGTGGCCGCGGCGGCGGTCCTCGCCCTCCGGCCGGACGCCCCCGGAAGCCTCGGTGCGCGAGTGATGCCGGAGGCACGAAACCTTCGAACTGATATAGCCGGAGAACTCAATGCGCTGGGGCTTGCCGTCTCGGTAACCGTCCTCGGTGTTGCCGGTCTGGCCGCGGTAGCCACAATGATGCTTTCGGTGCTAGAACGGCGAAGAGAGATTGGTCTTCATCGGGCCCTCGGAGCTCGACCTTTCGATATCGGGCTTCGGTTCCTTGCTGAAGCAACGATTATCGGTACGTTCGGTGGCGTCCTCGGCGCCTCCTCAGGGCTGATCGTCGTGGCTCTCGTAGGCACAGCCCGGAATGCCACGCCGTCCATTCCAGCATGGACGCCACCGGTCGCCGTGGTGTTGGGGCTCGCTGTCACCCTCCTCGCCGGTGCATACCCGGCGTACCGCGCTGCGCGGCTCGATCCGATCGACGCGTTGCGAGGCTGACGGTGGAGGCGGGTAGTCCCGTTTTTGTGACGTTCGGTAGGAATAGTCCTGCCCGGGCGTCACCACAACGGAGGGGAGCGGTCGTATCGTGTTAGGTGTAGTCGTAGAAACCCTTGCCGGACTTGCGGCCGAGCAGGCCAGCTTCGACCATCCGGCGCAGTAGTGGTGGTGGGGCGTAACGCGGCTCGCGAAACTCCTCAAACAGGGACTCGGCGACAAACAGCATCGTGTCGAGGCCGATGAGGTCCGAAAGCGTGAGTGGACCCATTGGGTAACCGGCGCCGTTCACCATGCCTGCGTCGATGTCCTCCTTCGAGGCGAAACCCGACTCGTACATGCGCATCGCGTCGATGGCGTACGGAACGAGCAACATGTTGACAATGAACCCGGCACGGTCACCGGCGTGAACGACAGTCTTGCCGAGCGTTTCCGTAGCAAATGCGGCAACTTCATCGACGACGGTCTGGTCGGAAACGACCGTCGAGATGATCTCGACGAGTGGCATGATCGGTGCGGGGTTGAAGAAGTGCATGCCAACGACTCGCTCGGGCCGCTTTGTCACACTCCCGATACGGGTGAGTGGGATCGATGACGTGTTCGAGGCGAGGATGGCACCGTCGCCGAGGATGCCATCGAGCTTTGTGAAGATATCCTTCTTGAGATCCTCGTTCTCGACCACCGCCTCGATGACGAGATCGGAATCGGCGAGGGCGGCAATGTCCGTGACGAACGACAAACGTCCGAGCGAAGCGTCGGCATCAGCCTGGTCGAGCTTGCCGCGTTCAACCGCTTTTGCGAGGGACGTACTGATACGGCTGCGCGACAGCGCGATCGCATCGTCGTTGATATCGAACACACTCGTTGCGACCCCAGCCTTGATACAGACCTCGGCGATGCCCCCACCCATCTGGCCTCCACCGATGATTCCGACTCGTTCGATTGCCATGATGCCCTCCAGAAGTTCGTTGGTGACAAACTTACTCCGACGGGCCCGGTTCGGCGACACGGCATTCGTCGCGTCGTGCCATGGGCAGGCTGCTTCCTAAGCTGGAGCACTCATGGAGAGGGATCGTATGACGAATGGCAATGATGGCAGGTGCGGCGCCACGGGAGGGCAACGTCGCGCCTCGCGCGTGTCCAGCGCAGGCGGCGGTGGGTGCTGCCACTCGTCTCCGTCACGTCGGAACAGGTGTTGAGATGACCGATTTTGCGATCCGGCGAGTCGCGGACGACGAGTACGACGCGGTGTTGGCGGCGTCGTCAGTTCCCTTCTCGTTCGATCCGGACGAATCCATGGCCCCTCTTGCAAGCATGTTCCCAACGGCTCGAATGGTTGTGGGTGACGACGCCGGTCAGATCATCGGTACGAGCGCTGCACATGCCTACCAGGTCACGGTTCCGGGAGGGGCGGTCGTTGGCACCGCAGGCATCTCGTTCGTCACGGTACTTCCGACGCATCGCCGCAGAGGTGTGCTCCGGGCGATGATGCAACGACTACTTGAGGACGCAGTTGATCAGGGTGAGCCACTTGCTGCTCTCTGGGTCACCGAGGGTGGCATCTACGGACGGTTCGGATTTGGTCCCGCGGTCGAGATGGTGCGACAACGGCTGGACTCCTCCAAGGCCGTTCTCCTCCCCGATTCCCAGCCGACCGGCCGGGTCCGTATCGTCGACCGGGATCGGGCCATGGTGGCCTTTGCTTCGATCCACCGTGAGGTAGCTCACCGGCGCCATGGCACGTTGCATCGTGACGACCCGTTTGCGGAGTACAACCTGTTTGATGCGCCGTGGGATCGCGGCGGCTTTACGAAGCTGCGCTACGCCATCTACGACGGCGAGGACGGGCGTGGTTACGTAATATTTCGGACGAAGGAGGCCTCACCCGGGAC
>JAADIG010000033.1 GCA_013151445.1 Actinomycetota bacterium | reverse complement strand
TCGCCCCAATATTCCAACAGTTCGGTTGGTGGGAACACCACTCGCCGCCACCAGTGGAACGCTTCGCGCAATCGGCCCTTGGCGAGGAACGGGATGAATTGCTGACGTCGGTGGTGGTCGCGGCGCCCCTGGTTACCACCAAGTCGAATAACAGCCGGCCACACACGGCGAGCGATGGCATGCCGCCAACCCCGCACCGGCTTGGTTGGATGCACCGCGACACCCAGGTCCCGCTCAACGACATCCATCACGAAAGTGAAGAGCGCATCGTATCCCTCGGCGGCAAGCATCTCGGTGAGCAACCGTTGGTCAAGATCGGGATGGGTGCACAGCCGCATCAGATCAGAGTGCCCGATCAGGAAGGCGAACCGATCCTTCAGTTCGTGCAACATCATTTGCAGCAGCGCTGATTCAAGCCCCAGAACCTCAACATCGATTCCCGCGATGTTCACCACGGTGGTCGAATCCCACACGAGATGCGGCTGGAGGAGATCCAGGCCAACCTTGAACGGATCGACGTGCAGGTCGACCCAGATATCACCGATTTGGATGTCTACGGAATCGAGTATTCCGGAATCCACGAATCGTTGGGCCTTGCCCGCCAGGGCGTGGGAAGGATCGATAGCGGTCACCAGATCACCAAACCGAGACCTTGATTCCGGTGCCACGGCAACGTCGAGGTCGGTGAATGGGCGGAGCCCCGACTCACCATAGAGTTGGTTCTCAAGAGCGGCACCCTTGAACAGAACCAACCGGACACCGACTGACTCGGCGTGTGCCAACAACTGTGGAAGCGCGCCGACGATGGCGCCCTGGCGTGTCCGGAGACGGACCTGACCGATCGCCATCCGTTTCTTCTGTACTTCATCGAGAGTGAGCGCCTCCGCCTGCACCGCTTGCCAGAGAAGACCAGTGACACGGTGTTCGGCCGCAGTCGTGACGAGCGCGGCAGGATCGATCGCGTCGCGTATTGCGCGGCCAGTCACCACGTCGGTGAGAGCCGGTTCTACCTTTGCCAAAACTACCTCGTTGTCTCAACCCAATTGTAGAGAGTGTCGGCGTGCTGGCGACCTTTCTGAACCCTCACAGATGCTTCAAGCGGCGCGCAGCTACCGCCGATAAGAAGGGACGGTAATGACCGACTTTCCGTAGATTTGCGCGTCAGCTACCGTTCAGCCGTCTATCCGATGATGTGGGGCCATGGAAACCTTCGAAACAAACCGCACGCTTGAGCCGACCGTGTCGGGCGCCGTGCTGCGCTATCGCTGGTTCGTCTTGCTCATCACCGCGCTCAGCGTGGGTGCTGCGTATTACTTTGCGACTTCCACGTATGTGGAACGGTACGAGGCCCAGGCAACCATGTCGGTCCAGGATCCGACTGCGACAGTGCTGTTCGATTCGGGTGGAGCGATCCGACGTACGGACTACGTGAGTGATCAGATCGAGATCCTCCGGTCCTCAGAAATAGCGAACCGGGCGGCTGCTCTTGCGTCGGGCGTAGATGGCGTTGACCTCACGGCCTTCGACATCGCAGCCGGTCTCAGCGTTTCGAACTCACAGGGATCAAGCCTTATCTTCATCGTATTACGCGGCGACACGCCTCTTGAGGCAACCGCAGGGGCGAATGCCATCGTCGTTGCCTATCGAAATCTACTCAAAGAGGAATTCCAAACGACGTTTGCGGACTCGGTAGAAGTTCTCGATGACCGGGTGGAAGTCCTCAACAAAGAGATAGCCGCCAACCAGCGCAAGATTGCCCAGATCACGGTTCTCCCAAACAACCAGACAAGAGAACTCGAGACCTTCCTTGCAAACTCCGTTCCCCGTTTGATCACCCTGTATGACGCGATTCTTGCGGAGCCCGATTTGGAGCTCAAGGCCGAGCTTCGCCAGCAGGTCGGCGACATCAACGGTCAGATCTCAACCATCGCCTCGATCCAAGGTCTCACTCCGACCGACCCCGAACTGGTCGACCTCCTCCAGGAACAGTCCCGTTTGATCGATCGTACCCAGGCCCTCGAGGAGCGCCGCGAGACCCGCGAGATCGACCGTCTCCTGCTCGGAGACGGTGTCACCATTGCGACCAAGGCCGAAGGGGCCCGCCAGATTCCCTCGAATGAAACCCGCCTCGGTGTACTCGGTGGCCTCATCGGTTTCGTCCTGGCGGCAACTCTGGCATACAGCCTGACCCTGCGGAATCGAGTCTTCTCGGATAAGAATGAGCCGGAACGGGTCTTGAATGCTCCGCTCATCGCAGAGATCCCGAACTTCCGACACGAGGGAATCAAGTCTGGTCTCCCGGTGCGCGCCGCACCACGATCAGCCAGCGCGGAGTCCTTCCGGTTTGCGGCAGCCGCGCTCGATGCGCGCATGAACGCCGATCCCTCAGATCACGGACTCATCCTTGGAGTCACATCATCATCGGTGAGCGAGGGCAAAACCGTCGTCGCGGTCAACACGGCCGTTGCCGCGGCCCGCGAGGGGAAACGGGTACTGCTCATCGATGCCGACTTTGGCAACCAGGCGACCACCGCAATGCTCCTGCCTGACGCTCCACCCGAGCTGGGGATTACCGAGGTCGTTGAGGGTGGCAGCGCCATGCGCGACGCTGCTGTGACTATCGAGGGAGACGGGCAGTCTGGCCTCCACCTGTTGGCCCGCGGTTGGCGCGAGACGACGGCCCCGGAGTTCTTCCGCCTGCCCGCCACAAAGGCGTTCCTCAAGCGAGTGGCCGAACACTACGATCTCATCGTCGTTGACGCACCACCACTCCTCCAGGTTGCCTATGCATCAACCATCCTGTCGATCGCCGAGAAGGTTCTCGTCGTCGTTCCCCACCGCTCCTCAGTTTCGAACCTGACCGAGCTTGAGGATCGGCTCGAACTCATCGGTTCCCCATTGCTGGGTTACGTCTACAACATGGCACCACTCAACCTTGGGATGACACTCACCGAGGGCTCCATGAAGGACGTGCTCGGGACGGACGAGGCCGAACCGAGTCGGTCCTAGGACATGAGTTCCACCGCACGCGGCGCATACGGGTTCCAGATTGTCGGAGATAGTGTCGACTCGGCCTTGTACAACCCGGTTCCACAAGACCGCCCCACTATCCGGATCATCCGCCGCGACCTCACGCGCGAGCACTACGAGGTGGTAAACGAGGATGGACTCATCGAGATCCCCCTGATCGGCGGCGGTGCAGCCATCATGGAGCGGGACACGGGGGTCGGAATCCTTGAGGTTCCGAATGACCTCACCGCAGACGAGCTCGCCCACCCGTACCTTGCTCCGATAGCGTCCGTCTTTGCAGACTGGCTCGATCACACGGTATTGCACGCCGGGATTGTTCATATCGCTGGCAAGGCGTGGGGTGTTGTTGGAGCCCGTGAAGCGGGCAAATCAACCCTCATGGCGGGACTCGCAATCAAGGGTCTGCCAATCGGTGCGGACGATCTGATGGTCATCGATGACGCGGCAGTGTTCTCGGGTCCACGAACTCTTGACCTGCGCCCGGGAGCGGCCGAGTATCTCAAGGAGGGTCGCGGTCTCGGTGTCGTTGGAATGCGCGAGAGATGGCGCCTCGACCTCCCCGACGCCGAGCCGAGCCTGCCACTCGGTGGATTCATCTTCCCTTCCTGGGGAGATACAATCTCAGTGACTGAGTGTCCGCTCACGGATCGACTGGATACGTTCGTCAATGGTCGTTCCGTCCAGGTCGATCCCATGGACCCCCACGAAGCCATGCGTCTTGCACGGTATCCTGCCTACAACTTCGTACGCCCCCAGGATTGGGACCTATTCGATGAAGGTACGGATGCGTTGGTGGAGATGATCGAAGCTGCAGCCACCTGATCCGGGTACGGCGGGGCAAGGAAGGGAAGGGAGCCGATGACAACTGACGCGTGGGTCACGCTTGCGGTCCTGACGATCATGCTGGCGGCGCTGGTCCGCAGCCTCATGCCTCCCGCTCTCGCCATTCTTGGGGCGGTTGTCGTCCTCTTTCTAGTCGATGTCATCGATGCCACCGAGGCCTTCGCCGGGTTCTCAAACCCGGCTCCGCTCACCATTGCAGCCCTGTACATACTCGCGGGCGCGGCGGCGCGTACAAGCGGTGTCCGCAGACTCGTCGATCGACTGCTCCCCGGCGATATCCCGATTCGGAGAGCGCTCCTACGCCTGCTCCCGCCCGTCTTGTTCTCATCGGCGGTGCTAAACAACACACCGATCGTCGCTCTCCTCGCTCCGGAACTGGTCTCCTGGGGAAAGAGACGGGGCCGCGCGGTTTCGTCGCTCCTCATGCCGGTCTCGTTTGCGGCGATCCTCGGTGGAGTCGTCACCCTCATCGGAACATCGACGACCCTGGTCATCTCCGGTCTGCTCCAGGAGACCGGCAACGAGCCGCTGTCATTCTTCGAGGTGACCCCCATTGGCCTGCCACTTGCATTGGCCGGACTTGCGGCCGTATTGGTCCTCGCACCGTCGGTGTTACCGACAAGAACCTCAGCACTCGACATCTCCTCGGAGGCGATGCGTGAGTTCGTGATCGACATGAACGTCGACATCGGTGGACCACTCGACGGGGTAACGGTCGAGCGTGGCGGGCTTCGCAACCTTGCGGGTGTGTTTCTGGTGCAGGTGCACCGCGGCGATACCTTGATAGAGCCCGTGGGGCCAGATCTCGTTCTCGATGGGGGTGATCGCCTGCGGTTCGTTGGCCGGGCCGATGATGTGCTTGACTTGCACGCTATGGGAGGGCTCACAAGCACGGAAAGTGACCAGTTCAGCGGATTCGATCTCAGCCGGTCGGCGTTTGTCGAAGTTGTCGTTGGCAACACGTCGCCGCTTGTTGGCAGAACACTCAAACAGGCTCGATTCCGATCGACCTATCAGGGTGCCGTCGTTGCGATCCACCGTGCGGGTCACCGGATCCATGGCAAGCTCGGAGACGTGCCCGTGCGAACCGCGGACACGCTTATCGTCCTCAGCGACTCTGGTTTCAAGGAACGCTGGCGCGACCGTCGCGACTTTCTCCTGATCGCTGAGGTCTCCGACTCGCCGCCCGCAAACCCGACCTCTTCACTCGTCCCGGTGCTCATCCTCAGCGTCGTCGTCATACTCGCAGCGACAGGTGTCCTCACCATACTGAAGGCCGCGATGCTCGGGGTTCTTGTTGTTCTCGGCCTGCGACTTATCACAGTGGCCCAAGCGAGGGATTCCATCGACCTCGACGTGGTCCTTGTTGTCGCCGGCGGATTCGGACTTGCAGCAGCGATGACCAACTCCGGACTCGCTGACAGCGCAGCACGCACCGTCGATCGGTACCTCGGGTCCTTTGGGCCACTCACTGTGCTGATCGGACTCGTGGCCCTTACCGTGCTGTTGACCGAAGTTGTCTCGAACACGGCCGCGGCCGTGATGGTGTACCCGGTTGCAGTGTCGACCGCACTCGCCGTTGGCGCGGACCCACGGTCGTTTGCTATCGCCATCGCGATTGCGGCCTCCGCCTCCTTCCTCACCCCGGTCGGGTATCAGACCAACACCATGGTGTACGGCCCCGGTGGTTACCGCTACGGCGACTACGCTCGCCTCGGTGCGCCCATCGCGGCGATCGTGGTTGCCGGGGTACCGGTTCTGACTGCTGTGACGCGTGGACTATGAAACGTCGTCTTCGCCGCTTGGTACACGGGCAATCACACAGAGCCACTCGGGTCGAGGCTGACCAGCGATCCACGCGGACCAGCGAAGCTGAGCCGATACTGTGGGAGCTGTTCCCGAGACTCGCTGCTGTGCGTCTATGGGCGGTCGTCATCGGCGTCGGTCTGGCCCCGATCGGTGTCATGGGTCCATGGGATGATGTCTGGTTCGTTGTCGGTGCGTTGATGCTGGTGGCGACGATTCTTGGACCCATCACGCGTCGGGCAGCGATCAACATCGGTCTGGCTGCACTCGCTGCTACGTACACCGCTCTTTCTCTGTTGTGGTCCCCGCAGCGCACCGCTGGTATACCCGTCGCAACGGCTCTCACGATCTGGGTCGTGACGTACCTGGGTGTCTCCGCTGCTGCACAGGACCACCGGCTTACGAGAATCTTACGCGTCGTTGCGACGGTATGGACCTTTGGAATTGGTATCGGTCTCGTCGTTGTCTCATCAATACCGCACTCCATCAAGGGCGTCGAATGGGACTGGCCAATCCGACATGCCGCGATGGCTGGCGTCGCGTTGGCGGCACTTTCTCTGACCACCCGCAAGGGCAGACGCCTCGCCGGACTCGGAGCCCTCACGCTACTCGTCGGAACCCTGGTCTCGGAAGCCCGTACCGCACTGGTTGCGTTACTGCTCGTCATGATTGCAATCGGGGTTTCCTGGGTGACCCCACGGATCAGGACGCTGGGGACGATAGTCCTCGTTGCCGGACTTGCCTTGACGGTACTCGCACCGGCCCTGCAGAATCGGATCGCCGGTGGCGACACACTCCAGGCTGTAACCACGGGTCGGGCCGACGTGTGGTCAGCAACGTGGAATGCTTGTGATTCGTGGAGCTGGGGCGAGGGGACCGGGTTCTCGAACACCGTGGCGCGCACGGCCAACGAAGGATTCCCCGACCCCCACAACGAGTTTCTCCGATTCGGATGCGATATCGGGCCGGGACTTCTCCTCCTTATCGGGTTTGCGCTCTTTTCGGTCGCACGCTCGTTCTCGCTTCTCGGTGCCCGATCCAACTCGAGGATCGGTATTGCGGCCCTCGCTGGCATCGGAACACTCGGAATATTCTCCGGTTTCTGGAACCCACTGACGGCGTTGGAGTACATGGTTCCGCTCATGGCAATCGTCGCGCTTGCCGATAAGAGCCTGGAGACAATGCAAGAGCACGGTTATCTGGAAAATCGACAACTATGACGGAATGTACGGATACAACCTGCTTTAGGCTGGCGCTGAGCCGGCTCGGGAGACTGCCACAATGACACGGGTGCTAACACAACGGCACAGCCTTGGAGTACGAGTGCTCCGGGCGCTTGCGATTACCCTCATTGGGGTCAGCGTCATTGCGAATGCGAGCGCCGAGGCGATCATCAACAACTGCGGTGGCACCATCACCGTCGAGGCCGGGGGCAACGGTGGCGCCCGCACCTACACGATCGTGAACGACGGTGCCGCCGGCCTTCAGATCACGAGCTCGTTGCCGGGAGGCGTAAACGCAAGTCTCTCCAAGAGTTCAGGGACAGACACCTGGAACACGACGCTGACAGTGGGGGCATCCGCTGCGGCGACTCCAGGGAGTTTCACAATTCAGCTCGCTGAAATCGGAGTACCGGGCGCAGACACCTGCTCCCAGAGTGTCCAGGTCATTACAACCACCACGACAACAACTACGTCGCCACCGACCACGACCACAACGACCACAACGACCACAACTCGGCCGCCGGTCATCACCACAACCATACCGCCGACGACAACCACCACAACGACCACGACTATGCCACCGACGACGACCACGACCGTGCCACCGACCACGACTGTGCCGCCACCGACCACGACAACGACAACCGAACCGCTCGTGGTTGTGCCAACAACGGTCGCGACCGCAGCGGGACCGACCGCCCCCGTCGACGGGGGCTCCAATCCGCCAATTCTCCCGATCCTGGGGTTCGTACTCGTTGTGGCGTTGGGTGGAGCACTCATTAGCCTGCGTCCCGACCAGGCCGGGTTTGGTGCTCGTTTCCGAGCCGTCCGCAACGGCGGTGTTGTCTCACGAAGTCAGTATGGACGCCGACGCACCCTGGGCCAGTGGCTCACCGACATGACCGGAATTTCCGGACTGGGAAGACGCCAACGGGTAAAGGGGCCTTCGGTCGGTCAACGCGTCAAGACGTCGTCGGTTGCCAAGACGGTGAAGAAACCACCAAAACGCGCTCCCATTGCGCGCCCCAAGGATTCAGTACGGGGCCGTCTCCGAGAATCCGAGATGGCCGACGCATTCCGGGCCAGGAAAGCTGCGAAACGGGTTCGTGCACAGATCAAGGATCGGCAGCGCGGCCAAGGTTCATGACCCGCTGCTAAACAGTGGCCCCGGGAAGATGCTCGGAGAAGAATTCTGCGAGCCGCTCGATGGCATCCTTTGCGGTTGGATAGTCGTACTCGTCAAGAGCATCGTCGAGAAACTCGGCTCCGACACCACCGTACAGGACTACCTCGATATGTGGTCCGGCGTCGCGCAACGATCGCACCGCATCCGCAGCAACGAACTCGTCTTCCTTGCCTGCAAGAGCAAGCACCGGTATGCCCGCAGCGGCGTATTCATCCGCCGGATGCGCACCGACGAGGCCAATCGCACCGACATGTTCAAACATCGAAAGTGCAGCCCCGAACCGAGTGCCCGCTCCGAGAACAAGGATACCGAAGGCGTTGTGGGCCGACGACCAATGCGAACCGGGATTGCGAATAAACGAAACCACGTGATCGATGTCTGCGAGTCCGCGCTCCAGCGGAACCCGGCCGAGTGCCTCGTTGGCCTCCCGGGTCGAAGTGTCCTCTGGTGCGACCTCTCCGCGGTACACATCCGGAATCACAACGGCAACCCCGTGACGAGCGAGACGACGAGCAACGTCCTTCATCGCCGACGTGTTACCCCTCCCACCGGGAACCATCACAACTGTCGGCCACTCACCCGACAGGTCGGGACGGGCGAGATACCCAATCTCGGATTTTGCTCCAAGGGTGATATTCGTTGTTCCGAACAAGATGGGAGCTTTCCCCTCACCCTTCAGGACACTAACCACGGTATCGAACTCCTCGCTGTCTACGAATCACTGCCGTCGCGCAACAGGGTAGCCGCTCGCACATGACGCACCTCGCTTGCCACGAGCGGCACATCGCCGGTGACGGTGCGGACCAGCAGTTCGCCGGTGACAAGTACGTCGATCGCCGCAGCGGGACCGCCGCGGTGCCATGTCACCTGCTCTCCAAGAGTGACACACCGGATCTTGTACGCGGCGAGTGGCCACGAATCCGGGTCACCTTGCAAGATCGCCAACGTGCGGCCCGCAATGCTATCTGCGAGTCGGTTCTTTGTTTCCTCGGTTGTGGTGTCCACGATCCCGGCTGCACCGCTGGGCGGATCTACCCAGGTCAGGTTGAGACCACAGCCCGCGACGACGACACCGTCCTTCGCTTCCACCAGAACGCCCCCAACTTTGTTCGTGTCTATCAGGATGTCGTTCGGCCACTTCAAACCAACAGCGACTTCGAGCACCTCATCGATGGCGTCCGCTACGACGCCACCAACGACAAGCGGAATTCGCCCCCAGGTCGCGACCGGCCATCTCGGCCGAAAGGCGAGTGACATGAAAAGATTGCTGTCTGCCTGCCACCATGGGTTCCCCGAACGCCCACGACCAGCGACCTGTTCATCAGCCGTGACAAGTACGTTCCCGCCACAAGACTCTGCGAGAGTTCGGGCGATGTCCTGAGTGGATTCGACTCGCTTCCTGCGCTCGATCACGTAGGGTGTATCCATACTGACCTCCCGTGAGTCAAACAATGAACGAGAAGCTGATCGTACCTGGGGAACGCGTGTCAATCGAACAGAAAATCGAAGAACTCCGCCGGATGCAGGAGGAAGCGGCGAAACCCGCAAGCCAGCGCGCCGCGGACCGCCAGCACGACAAGGGAAAACTCACTGCCCGCGAACGAGTCAACCTATTGCTCGACAAGGGTTCGTTCCAGGAACTCGATGCACTCGCCCGCCATCAGGCGACCGGCTTTGATATCGAACACACTCGGCCCCTCGGTGATGCCGTGGTCACCGGTTTTGGCAGCATCGACGGACGCAACGTGTTCATTTTTGCAGAGGACTTCACCGCGTTCGGTGGATCACTCGGTGAAGTGGTTGCCGAGAAGATCATCAAAGTCATGGATCTGGCCCTGCGAAACGGTGCACCGCTTATCGGGCTGAAAGACAGTGGTGGCGCCCGGATCCAGGAGGGAGTAGCCGCCCTCAACGGGTATGGCGAAATCTTCGAGCGCAACGTACGGGCATCGGGCGTGATCCCACAGATATCCGTCATCATGGGGCCGTGTGCAGGTGGAGCCGTCTACTCCCCCGCGATCACCGACTTTGTCTACCAGGTCGAGGGTACGTCGCACCTTTTCATCACGGGTCCGGACGTTATTAAAACTGTCACTGGTGAGGACATCACCATGGAGGAGCTGGGCGGGGCAACGGTCCACTCCACGAAGAGCGGAGTTACGCACTTCGTGACACAGTCGGAGGAGGAAGCGCTCGAAGCGGTTCGCTACCTCCTGTCATTCTTACCGAAGAACAATCAGGAGCTGCCACCGTACTTCACACCGATGGACACGCCCGATCGCATGGCCGAAGAACTCACAACAATCGTCCCGGACGCACCCAACCAGCCGTACAACATGGTGGAGCTTATCGAGTACGTGGTGGATGATGGCGAGTTCTATCAGGTCCACGAGAACTTCGCAGGCAACATCGTCGTCGGTTTCGCACGTCTCGACGGATACGCCGTCGGAATTGTCGGCAATCAACCCGCCGTGCTTGCGGGCACACTCGACATCCACGCCTCGGAGAAGGCAGCCCGTTTCGTCCGGTTCTGTGACGCGTTCAACATCCCCATTGTCACATTCGTCGACGTCCCCGGATTCCTGCCCGGTATCGACCAGGAACACCAAGGGATTATTCGCCACGGCGCCAAGTTGCTGTACGCCTTCGCCGAGGCAACCGTCCCCAAGCTCACCGTGATGGTCCGCAAGGCATATGGTGGCGCCTACATCGTCATGAGTGCCCGTTCACTGCGGTCAGACTTCGTGTATGCGTGGCCCAGTGCCCAGGTCGCGGTGATGGGGGCACAGGGCGCAGTGAACGTCATCAACCGTCGCGACATCGCAAACGCCGAGGATCCGGACGCCAAACGAGCGGAACTGGTGGCGGCGTACGAGGCGAAGTTTTCCAATCCATACATAGCCGCCGAGCGCGGGTGGATTGACCAGGTCATCGAGCCCCGCGAGACGAGGACCGTGCTGATCCGTGGACTGGAAAGCCTACGAACGAAGCGGGAACAGATGCCCCCGAAAAAGCACGGCAACATCCCGCTCTAGTGGTAATGGCACAACGATCGCGTCTCAGTGTGGCACGACAGGGGTTCAACAGTTTTAGGATGGACATGTGAAATCGGTACTCATTGCTAACCGCGGCGAAATTGCCGTGCGCGTCATTCGGGCTGCGCGCGAGCTTGGGCTCCGTACGATTGCGGTGTACTCGGAACTCGACCGCGAATCGATCCACACCCAGCTCGCCGATGAGGCGTACTACATAGGCGGCTCACCCGCCGCGGAGTCATACCTCAAGGTTGAGAACGTACTGAAGGCGGCTAAGGAATCGAAGGCCGATGCGATCCACCCCGGGTACGGGTTTCTTGCGGAGAACGCCGGATTTGCACAGGCCGTCATCGATGCCGGCTTCATCTGGGTGGGTCCCCCACCGTCGGTGATCGCCACCATGGGCGACAAGGTGGCCTCACGCAAAGCAGCAACAGCGGCCGGAGTACCCAGCGTGCCGGGAACGACCGACCCCGTCGAGTCGGTTGACGTCGTGCGATCGTTTGTGCAGGAGCACGGATTCCCCATCGCGATCAAGGCCGCTCATGGCGGTGGTGGCAAGGGTCTCAAGGTCGTGCGAACGATGGACGACCTCGACGATGCCTTTGAGAGCGCCCGGCGCGAAGCCGATGCTTGGTTCGCCAATCCCGATGTCTACGTCGAACGGTACCTCGACCGTCCCCGCCATATCGAAGCGCAGATGATCGTCGATACACACGGAACCGCGGTGTTCCTCGGGGACCGCGACTGCTCGATGCAACGCCGCCACCAGAAGCTGATCGAAGAGAGCCCGGCACCCAATTTCACTGCCGAGCAACGCACCGCACTCGGTGAAGCGGCGATGAAGCTGTGCAAGGCGTCGGGGTATGTCAACGCCGGAACGATCGAGTTTCTGCTCGACGAAGATGGCACGTTCTACTTCCTCGAGATGAACACCCGCATCCAGGTCGAACACAGTGTCACGGAGATGGTCACCGGTGTCGATCTCGTGAAGGAGCAACTCCGTGTTGCCCGCGGTGACGCTCTCTCCATCGAAAGCGTCTACGAGCCGTTTGGACACTCGATCGAATTCAGAATCAATGCCGAAGATCCGGGGCGCAACTTCCTTCCGACACCCGGCGTCATCGTGCGATATGAGGAGCCGGGAGGTCTCGGAGTTCGCGTGGACTCCGGTGTCACCGCTGGTTCGGCAATCTCGCAGTATTACGACAACCTGATCGCCAAGCTCATCGTCTGGGGACGCGACCGGGAGGAGGCGCTCGAGCGCGGGAAACGAGCCCTCAACGAGTTTGTGATCACCGGTATTGCCACAACGACACCGGCACACCTCATCTTCCTAGAGACGGAGAGGTTCCGGTCCGGAACGCACTACACGACGTTCGTCGAGAACGAGGTCGACCTCACTGACATTCCCCAGCCGATGGCTGCCGCAGTTCCCGAGGACGAGGAATTGGAGCGGCGCACTATGACGGTCGAAGTGGGAGGACGCCGATTCGGTGTCACCTACTGGTCACCGGTGTTCGCCTCATCGATGACCGGGCAGAAGGCGGCTCCTCGTCGCCGTCCACCAAAACTCGGACGTGCTGCTGGCCCCTCGACCGGCGACGGTGTCGTCACCGCACCGATGCAGGGAACGATCGTGAAAGTGCACTACTCAGCAGGGCAGACTGTCAAGACTGGCGAGCCGATCGCCGTCCTCGAAGCCATGAAGATGGAGAACGAGATCAAGGCCCCCATCGACGGAGCCATCGTCGATCTGCGGGTGCAACCGGGTGACACGGTCACTGCGGGTGGCGTGATCATGATCATCAAATAGGGACCCCGCCGCCGCGTCTATCATCCCTGTGACCCTTGGAACAGAAATGGGAGCCCGTTGGGCTCCCATTTCTCATTTCTGATTCGGCCGAAGCCGGTCTACTCGGGTGGCTCGCAGCACACCGCGATAACTTCAAACTGGGAGATAGATGGGTTCTCCGGGGTTGTTACGTCGGTGAAGATCGTTATTGGCCCAAAGAGGTTGTAGATAACGCACTCAGAGCCAACCTTGGCGGAGGCAAAGTCGAGATAACATTCGCCCCCGGTCCAGATACGGGCGCCAAACAGTTCACCGGTATCGGAATCAAAGTCGAGTGAATCGATGTTGACCCCGATGTCCCCAATGTCGTTCCCGAAAGCCTCTTCATCCCACGTGTTGGAATCGGTCAAACAGTCGTTCGGCCCAACACCGGTTGTCCAGGTTAACTCGCGGGTGGTCTCGTCCCACACTGCCTTGAGTCGGTAGCGAGTCTCAACGCATGGAACCTCGGTGGTCGTGGTCGTCGACGAGGTGGTCGTCGTCGTTGGTGGAGTCGTGCTCGATGTCGTCGAGGACGTACTCGTCGAGGAAGTGGAGGTCGTACTCGTCGGTGGCATCGTCGACCCCGGTGGCATCGACGTCGTCACCACCGAACCTCGACTGCGCCCCCGCTGGCGCCATCGACAACACCTGAATCGCGGGAACCACAAACGCGATCTTCCCCGCCTTCTTCAAAAACTCCCGACGGCCAGAACCCTGGCCATCCACGTCACGAACCCCGTCATCCATTGTTGCTCCCTACCTTTATTGATCTTGAGTCCAGACGAAAGCCCTCTCGCCTGACCACGGAGAGTACCAGCCCACTACCCAAAACGTCAACACTTACAGTGGCAATTGATGGTACCCAGGGAACAGTCTTTCCCGCGATTGTGTCGGATTGCCGCTCGTTCGCTGCGGGAGCCACCCGTGCTCATGCCGTCGTAGGCGTACCGATCCCACCGGAGGTTCGGCACGTCGGCGCCAGACGGACCACTATTCGCAACAGACGATGATCGCCTCAAAATGAGCCATTCGCGGTACCAAGTTACCCACCGAGGCTGACGGCCCGGTCACCGGACCGCCGGAACAGGTAACAACGCCAAACCGCCGCTGCTGCACGAACTCGAAGTTACAACCGTCGGCAAGAGATATCGTGGCGGAGATGACCCCGCTGCGATCGCTGTCAGATATGTCGAACGCAACAAGGTCGTCGCCGAGGACGGCCTCGTCCCAGGCACTGGTATCTGTCAAACAGTCACCTGCGAGGACTTCAGAGGACCAAACCATCTGAGCCGAATCGGAGTCCCAATCGGCCTTGACGCGGTAGCGTATCTCTTCACATGGCGCCTCGGTCGTCGACGTCGTCGAACTGGTCGTACTTGATGTGGTCGGCGAGGTGGTGCTCGAAGTCGTAGACGACGTAGATGTGGAAGATGTCGGTGGCATCGTCGACCCCGGTGGCATTGACGTGGAGACCACCGAATCGACTGCGCCCCCGCTGGCGCCATCGACAACACCTGAATCGCGGGAACCACAAACGCGATCTTCCCCGCCTTCTTCAAAAACTCCCGACGCCCAGAACCCTCACCATCGACTTGGCCATCAAGCTGACCATCTACGTCACGAACCCCACCACCCATGTGTGTTTCCTACCTCTGTTGATCTTGAGTCCAGACGAACGCCCTCTCGCCAGACGGCGAGACAGTACTGGCCGACCACCGAAAACGTCAACACTCTCAGTGGCAATAGTGGAGTTACGAACCTATTCACCGCTCCGGTGACCCCCAGTTCGAGCGGCCGGTCGAGGCACGGAGCCGAACTATTTCCGCTGTCGAACCAACTAGACCGTGTCACAGCAGACGACTATTGCCTCAAACTGAACGAGCGGCGGGTTGGCGTTGGCGAAAGACGTGATCGGGCCGCCGATCGTGAATACCTGACATGGCCTGTCCAGGTACGTAATGCCCATGAGATCGATTTCGCAATCCTCGGGTGCGCGTATGAACGCAGAAACCACACCCGATGGACTGGTTTGGTTAGCGTTGAAAGTGAATCCAATTGCGCTGCCAACAGCCTCAGAGTCCCACAGGCTCGAGTCTGTAATACAGTCATCATCCTCGACGCCGGTTGTCCACACCAGAGCGCCTTGATCCGCATCCCAGACGGCCTTAACACGATATCGGATGCCATCGCAGGGGGCCTCGGTGGTCGTGGTCGTGGAAGATGTGGTAGATGACGTTGTCGAACTCGTCGTGGAAGATGTGGTGGACGACGTGCTACTTGAAGTCGTCGACGAGCTCGTACTGGATGTAGAGCTCGTCGGCGGCATCGTGGTGGCATTGACGTGGAGACCACCGAACCGTTCGACTGCGCTCCGGCAGGCGCCATTGACAAGAACTGGATTGCGGGAACCACGAACGCGATCTTCCCCGCCTTTTTCAAAAACTCCCGACGCCCAGAACCCTGACCATCGACTTGGCCATCAAGCTGACCATCTACGTCGCGATACCCATCACCCATATGTGTTTCCTACCTTTGTTGATCTTGAGCCCAGACGAAAGCCCTCTCGCCAGACGGCGAGACAGTACCAGCCGACCACCGAAAGCGTCAACACTCACAGTGGTACTTATTGGAGGCTCGTTCTTGCCGTCGATCCGCCAACGCACTCTGATATCGCGGACCCACCGTCAGTTCCGAGCGCGACCAACGGTCTCTGCACTACGGGGAAGGAACGGTCCGATCGCCGCGCAGTTGCTACTCGCAGCAGACCAGGATCGCTTCGACCTGGGTGATTGCACCGTTGGCGCCCGCGGCCATAACGACAAAGTCCGATCCGCTCTCATTCGTCCGACACAGCGAGGAACTCGGATTCAGGAGTTTCCCGGCGACAATGTCGAACCAGCAGCCCTCTGGCGCTCGTACGCGCACCAGGGACGCAACTCCGGGACCAGTAATGGTCGCATCGATGGTCACTCCGACCGCATCGCCCATGGCTTCAGAATCCCAATCGCTCGGATCGGTGAGGCAGTCTCCGGATTCCACACCCGTCGTCCACGTCACCACGTCGGACAAAAAGTTGCCCTTGACTCGGTAGCGAACTTCGTTGCACGGCACTTCCGTCGTCGTCGTCGTTGAACTGGTTGTGGTTGAACTCGTCGTTGAAGACGTCGTGCTGGAAGTCGTCGAGGACGTCGTACTTGTCGGCGGCATCGTCGACCCCGGTGGCATCGACGTCGTCACCACCGAACCATTCGACTGCGCCCCGGCTGGTGTCATCGACAACACCTGAATTGCGGGAACCACAAACGCGATCTTCCCCGCCTTCTTCAAAAACTCCCGACGACCAGAACCCTCGGCTTCGACCTGATCGCTCGCATCGTTACGCGCATCACTCATTGGTGCTCCCTACCTTTTCAATCACAACACCGGAAGCAGCGCGCTCCCGCGACTGCGGAGAGTACACAGAGGTGACGGAAAGCGTCAACACACAAAGTGGTGCCTCGTCGGGCGTCTACTCGGCGGCTTCGGCAATGCTCTCCACGAGAGACGGATGCACCATCAAGGTTTCGAGCAGCACATCAACCCGGAGATGTGCGGTCACTGCCAGGGCGATTGGAGCGATAAGCTCGCTGGCGTGATGACCAACGACCGTTCCACCGAGCACGATCCGGGTAGCCGGGTCGGAAATCACCTTCACAAAACCGTGGGCGTTACCCTGGATCAGCGCCCGAGGATTGGCCGCAAGCGGAACCTTGGTGATCCGCACCTTGCGTCCCTCGCTTGCAGCGTGAACCTCTTCTAGACCGACCGATGCGATTTCCGGCTCGGTGAAAATGGCTTGCGCCACCTTGCGGTAATCGAGAGGTGCGACATCGTGACCGAGCAGGTGTCGGGCGATTTTGCGCCCTTGCATGGTCGCTACCGACGAAAGGGGGAGTTCGCCGCAGACATCGCCAGCGGCGTAGATATGCGCAACGTTGGTTACGTTGTACTCGTTGACGGGAATGTACCCACGAGATGTCTCAATGCCTGCCGTCTCGAGTCCAAGATTCTCAGAGTTTGGTGCCGACCCGACGGCAAGAAGGCAGTGCGATGCCTCGATCGATCGACCGTCCTCGGTGTGCACCACTACTCCACCTGCGGTTCTTTCAACGCCGGATGCACGACTGCCCTTGAGCAACGCAACCCCGCGCTCAAGAAACGAGTCTTCCAGGACCATGGCGACCTCGGCATCGCGATGTGGCAGTACGTGGTGTCGACTGACCAGCAGGGTGACCTTCGAACCCAGACTGGAGAAAATGTGCACCATCTCGACCCCGGTCACCCCGGAGCCCACCACCACAACGTGTTCGGGGAGTTCGGGAAGCGAGTACACCTCGCGGGTCGTAAAGATCCGCTCATCGGGGGTGGCCCAATCCGGTACCCAGGGCCGCGAACCAGTAGACAACAGCACCTTGTCGAACTCGATTTCGATGTCGCCGTCATCCGTCTCGGCGACCGCAGTGTTGAGACCCGTCAAGCGGCCGTGCCCGCGAATCATCTCCACCCCTTGGGAGTCGAGCAGGTCCACCATGCTGGATTCAATCTTTGACGAGATCGAGTGGAGATGGGCAGACAGAACGCCCATGTCGAGATGAACCGGACCAACCTCGTCAATTCCGAGACGCCCCGCATTGCGGATCGCTGAAATCCGCATCGAGCTGGCCACCATCGCCTTGGAAGGGATGCAGTCCCATAGGTGGGCGGCACCGCCAATCACCTTGTCCTCGATAACGGTGACCTGAGCTCCGATAGTGGCGGCAACGGTGGCCGCCGAATGACCAGCCGGGCCACCGCCAATCACAAGTAGCCGCGTGTCATTGTGATTCTGCACAGGTTTCCTCACGATCCGAGAGGCCTCAGACTAGGCATCAACAGGCCTCAGATCGAATGCTCCGCAGCTGCTAGGTTTCCGGCCGATCGGTGGCCGTACCCCGTTTGACGGGTTGTCGGACACGAAGCTGAAGGCTCACTCGACGGGACTCAACAAGAACTCCAGCAGTCGGGCCGGGAGCTCGGCTTCAAGTCTCGCTGCGACCTCATCCTGGGTAAGACCGAAGTCCTCCGGAGAAGTCGTATCGAGAAGGTCGCATTCGCTCGGGAGACCGTCAACGAAGACGTCCGCGAGGAGGGCGTCCACCTCGGGATCCTCGAGATCAACGTCCGCCGCGGTTTTGGTTATTGCACCAAGACACACATCGAGTAGCTCAAAACCCACATCGCGCGACCCGCTCGCCGTCGATCCCACTGTGGTGGAGGTCGTTGCTAGAGCGACCGTGGTTGGGATAGACGAAGAGGACTCGGATTCCGAAGTCCCACAGGCCGACACCACAACTGCGAACGCGACAGCGACAATCAATTTTGTTGCATTCATCGGAATCTCCTCCGGAAGACGAGTGAAGAACCAACTGGATGCGCGACCTTATCCGGCACGCATGACACCGTCAAAAGGATCAGGTTGTGGATGAGTGCACTACTACATCGGGCGGTAGACGCCGAACACGTCCCGTAACACGTCGGATACTTCCCCAACGGTTGCGGACGCGGCGAGCGCCACTTTCAGCGAAGCCATGAGGTTTGCATCTGAGCGCGCAACACGCCTCACGTCCGCAAGAGCTTTGGCAACAGCGTCGCTGTCGCGATCTTCTCGGAGGGCGAGCAACCCATTGACCTGGTCAGTTTCAATGTGAGGATCGATGTGCAGAATGTCGATCGGTTCCTCATCAGTGACGGTAAATTCATTCACGCCTACCACGATCTGCTCGCCTGCGTCTTGAGCTCGAGCAGTCGCGTAGGCGGCGTCCTCGATCTCACGCTGGGGGAAACCCTCCGTAATGGCCTGGACCGCACCACCCCGCTCGTCGATCTGGGCGATGAGGGAGTACGCCTTTTCTTCAATCGCATCCGTCATCGACTCCATGAAATAGGAACCAGCAAGTGGATCAACCGTGTCGGCAATTCCAGATTCGTAGCCAAGGACCTGCTGAGTGCGCAATGCAACCATTGCGGAAAGCTCCGTGGGGAGACCCAATGCTTCATCGAACGCATTGGTGTGAAGAGACTGGGTTCCCCCGAGCACACCCGCGAGGGCTTGCACTGTCGTACGCACGATGTTGACAAGTGGTTGCTGAGCGGTGAGTGTCGAACCCGCGGTCTGAGTGTGGAAACGCATACGCCACGATGCCGGGTCGGCGGCTCCGATGCGCTCCCTCATCAGGTGCGCCCACATTCTTCGTGCCGCACGGAACTTCGCAACCTCTTCGAAAAGGTTGTTGTGACTGTTCCAGAAGAAGGAGAGCCGTGACGCGAACTCGTCGACGTCGAGTCCGGCCTCGATCGCAGCTTCGACGTAGGCGAGACCGTTCGCGATGGTGAAGGCAAGCTCCTGAGCGGCAGTGGAACCCGCCTCGCGTATGTGGTAGCCCGATATCGATATCGTGTTCCATGCGGGCAGGTTGGTGTTGCAATACGCAAACACGTCGGTGACGAGGCGCATCGAGGGTGCCACCGGGAAAATGTATGTGCCCCGGGCGATGTATTCCTTGAGAATGTCGTTTTGCACCGTGCCGCGAATCTCGCTGGTTGGGACACCCTGCTCCTCGGCAACAAGTTGGTAAAGCAACAACAACATTGGTGCCGTGGCGTTGATCGTCATCGACGTGCTCACGGAACCGAGCGGGATGCCGGCGAACAATGCCCGCATGTCCTCTATCGAGTCAATCGCGACCCCGACCTTGCCGACCTCGCCGCGTGCGAGGGCGTGATCTGAATCGATACCCATCTGTGTCGGGAGATCGAACGCAACCGAAAGACCGGTCTGCCCTGCCTCAAGAAGCCCCTTGAATCGCGCGTTGGTCGCCGCTGCCGATCCGAATCCAGCGTACTGGCGCATGGTCCACCGACGCCCGCGGTACATCGACCGATATGGTCCACGGGTGTACGGGTACTCCCCCGGCTCCCCAATTTGGGCGGCCGCATCCCATCCGGCAAGCGCCGACTCGTCGTAGACGGCCTGTATTGGGATGCCGCTCGTTGAGCGCAAAACATCCGGTTCTTTCCCAGACATACCTAACATGCCTCCAGTTCGGTACCGATGGTACGCATCGGAACCATTTCGGACCAAAAACCGTCTTACTGACAGAACCATGGAACCAAGCATTCAACAAGTCGAGCGACGCGATCGTCGCGGCAAACGACTTACCTCAGCAGCTCTTCTGGCCACCACGGCGATCCTCGCATCGACGTGGCTTGGCCTTTTCCTGTTCCTCGGTTCGAACGCCGCGTTCGGGACATTCAAGACTGTTGAGGACCAGTACTTCTGTGACTACCAGAACCTTGCGCTGGACTTCCCCGACCTTGGTCGATTGTCTGAGGTATACACGCAGGACAATGTGCTGTTGGGAACACTCACCGAACGCAACAGCCAGCCGGTCCCACTCTCAGAAGTGCCGGACCTCGTCATCAATACTGTCCTTTCGGCCGAGGATGCTGACTTCTATAACCACAACGGCATCGACTACGCCTCCATCCTGCGCAGCGTCCTGACCGTTGCGACCTCCGGCAACCTCGATGGTGGAGGTGGGTCGACGATCACCCAGCAGACCGTCAAGAAGAACTTCCTCACCGACGAACTTACGCTCGAACGCAAGGTGTGCGAGGCTCTCGTCGCCGGCGAGCTGGAGCGCCGCTACACCAAGGATCAGATCCTTGAGTTCTACCTCAACTTCAACTTCTACGGTGAGAATGCCTACGGGATCGCGGCGGCTTCTCAGGAGTATTACGGCAAGCCTCTCAGCCAACTCTCGATCGCCGAGGCGGCATCAATCGTCACACCCATCCGGAACCCGTCGCTCTACAACCTCCGTGACAATCCCGACGACGTGATTCCCGCCAGGGATCGCATCATCGATGAGATGGTGGACAACGGGTTCATCACGGCCGCCGAGGGAGAGGCTGCGAAAGCCGAGCCTCTTGACCCGATCCCCCACAAGGGTTTCGACGAAATCTCCCCACGAGTCATTATTGCTGCGAGGGAAGAGGTGCTGTCGTCTGCGAAGTACGGACTTGGCGAAACGTACTCGGAGCGCAAACGGGCGATGTTCGGATGCGCAGCCTCGGCTGCTGACTGCGAAGGCGGTGGTGGGCTCAAAATCTTCGTCACCGTCAACAACAAGATGCAACAGGAAGCGAATCGGCTGCTGCTCTCTACGTTCCGCGACACATCTGGTCCGACCGGGGCCATTGCCATGATCGACAACGCAACGGGTGCGGTACGCGTGATGTCGTCGGGACTCACATTTGGCGAGAACTTTGAGGCTGGTGAGCGTACCTACGACCTTGCCCGCGAGGGTCGGCGCCAGGCCGGGTCGGCGTTCAAGCCCATCGCTTTGCTCACGGCCCTCGAACAGGGTTCGAAGGACGGACGACCTATCACACTCGGTTCCTGGTTCGCAGACGCATCACCCCTCGACATTGAGTGTGGTTCGCCATGTGCCGCCAACGGGTCGTCAACGTGGACGGTTCGCAACGGAAGCACAAGCAAGGGCAGCATCAGGACCCTCGAACGGGGAACCTACTCCTCAACAAACACCGTCTACGCCCAGGTTTCACTCCAGGTCGGTCCCGAAAATATTGTTGAAATGGCGCACCGCATCGGCATCAAGTCTCCGCTCAACCCCGTGTTGTCGATTGCACTAGGTGTGGAAAGTGTGTCACCACTTGAGATGGCTTCGGCCTATTCCACAATCGCCAACACCGGCGAGAAGGTGGAGACCTACCTCATTGAACGCATCGAAGACTCCGACGGCAACGTGATCTATCAGCACGAGGTGAAACGGGAGAGGGTCCTTGATGCCGCCCTCGTCGGAGCCGCCCGCGAGGCGATGGAAAAGGTCGTGTCGATCGGGACTGCGAGACGTGCACAGATCGGCCGCCCGCAGGCTGGCAAGACCGGAACGGCACAGAACTTCCGTGATGTCTGGTTCATGGGGATCATCCCGCAATACACAACTGCGGTGTGGGTCGGGTATCCGGATGGGCAGATCGAGATGGAGAGATTCACGATCTTCAACGACGCCACCCAGGAGCCTCAGTTCATCAAGCGGGCCTTCGGTGGTACGGTCGCAGCTCCGATCTGGAAGCAGTTCATGTTGTGGGTCACGGAGGATCTCCCGGTCGAAGACTTCTTCAGACCCGAAGGAACCGCGGCGTACTACAAGACACCGAACACCGAAATCCCCGACATCTCCGAGCTCACCGATGAACAGGAGATCATCGACACGATCCACCTCGCCGGTCTCAACGTGGAGGTCATCACGATCCCATCGGTCGAGGAAATGGGCACGGTCCTGCTGACGGAACCTGAGATTGGTGAGACGGTGAAACAAGGGTCGAGCGTGACGGTGAACATCGCCTCCGGTGAGCTGCCCGCTCTGCCGAACCTCACCGGCAAGACACTCGCCGATGCGATCGCCGCACTCGAGGCCTTCAACGAGGAGACCGGCGCCGCGGTGACCTGGACCGTTCAAGACTTCGTCGTGGGTGACCCGATCGCGGCCGGCAAGGTCGTCGTCACGAACCCACCACCCGGCGCCGAGATTCAGTTCGAACAATCCATCACGCTCTTCGTCGGTGTTCTCTCGGAGTAGTGGTCGAATAACTGCAGTCCTTCCCAAGGAGATACGGTTGCGCCACACTGTGACCCATGGATTCGAAGGGTCGACGAATCGAACGATGCCCCATGTTCCCGCTCGGGAGTGTGTTGTTCCCCCATGGGGCACTCCCCCTCCAGGTCTTTGAACCTCGGTATCTGGTCATGGTGCAGGAGTGCCTGGACCAGAACGGCCCATTCGGAATCGTGCTGATCGAACGTGGCCACGAGGTTGGTGGCGGGGACGTGCGCTTCGATGCGGGCACGTTGGCATCGATCGCATCCTCGGGTCCGATCGATGATGGCCGTCTTGCGATCCTGGCGATCGGAACTCATCGAATTTCAGTGAACCGATGGTTCGATGACGACCCGTACCCAATCGCCGACGTCACAGTGTTCGAGGATCCATCAGCGACCCCGAGCCTCGCCCCGATGGTAGATACCGCACGGCGACGCCGGCAGCGGCTGGTCGGGCTTGCCATCGAACTGGGAGGGACATCCGGGCCAATTGAGATCGACATCGGCGACGATCCTCTCGCCGCGTCCTGGCATCTCTGCAACGCCGCTCCGTTGCCAGCGTATGACCGCCAAACACTCCTGACCATTGACGATTCGACCGAAAGGATGATTCGTCTGACGGCCCTCCTGGATCTACGGATCGACGATCTTGAACGCCGCCTCGGGTCGCAGCAGTAGTTTGTTTCGCGCTCTACTTCATCGCTATTGACTCTATCTACGGTAATCACCTATAACTAGAGCATGGCTACCTCACCTCTTTCGACAGCACCTCGGACACACCGTCGAGATGCAACCCGTCCTCCCATCGCGACGAGATCCGCAGGGTGTCCGAGTGCTGTCGATTCCCCCACGTCGATCCGCCGAACAGCCCGGCCGCGCATCCTCGTGGCACCGGCCCCCTGGGACCCGGAGAACCCGCTCGAATTCGAGGCCACCCATCCATACGTGCGCACGTTCTGGACCGCATACGTCGGACCATCCGCGGTAGCTGACTACCTGCGGCTGGTGCGCGCCGCCGAAAAGGATTCGGCGATCAAGCGACCCCGGTCACTCGCCAGCCTGGCTCGCCACCAGCTTGCCCGGGTCACCAAGCAAGGGCTTGAAGTGCGGATGACCGTCCCACCCCTGTCGGTAGCCCAAGTCATGCGACTCACACCATCGGTTCGGCGGATGCACGCCGCCTGGCGGATCCAACATCCCCGCTAGCGGCCCCGGTTGGGTGGCAACGAACTACCATGCTTGGCCCCGAGCAAGAGATTATCCGTGGGCCGAACGTACCAAGAGATTGTCGCCGATGCCCGTCGGACGATCGTCGAGATACACACATCCGATGTGGAGCGCCTGATCAATGAGGGTGCGGTGTTGATCGACGTGCGCGAGCTAGACGAATACCGTCAGGGCTCCATCGACGGCGCCATCTTCTTGCCTCGCGGCATCCTCGAAGGGGAAATCGCAACAGCCGTACCCGACCCGGAAACCACCGTGGTGTTGTATTGCGCGGGGGGTAATCGTTCCGCACTGGCAGCCCGCGACCTCACTGCCATGGGATACACCGACACCCGATCGCTCGCCCGTGGTTTTGACGGATGGAAGTCCGATGGTCATCCCTGGAGCATCCCCGGTGGTCTCACCGAGCACCAGAGAACCCGGTACGCACGACATCTCAGACTCCCCGAAGTGGGCCTCGACGGGCAACAGACTCTGCTCGACTCGAGAGTGCTACTCGTTGGTGCCGGCGGCCTGGGGTCTCCCGTCGCGCTGTACCTCGCTGCTGCGGGTGTCGGGACCATCGGAATTATCGACTTCGATCGTGTCGACCTCTCCAACCTGCAACGACAGATCATCCATACGACGCACAGTGTCGGACAGCTCAAGGTCGATTCGGCGAGCCAGGCGATCGCGGCGATCAACCCGGATGTCACCGTCGTTCGCCACCCCGAGAGGCTCGACGCCAGCAACGTCCTTGATCGCATCGAGGGTTACGATGTCATTGTCGATGGCGCCGACAACTTCCCAACACGATACCTCCTGAACGATGCATCATTGCATGCCACCATCCCGGTTGTGCACGGCTCGATCTTTCGCTTCGAGGGGCAGGCAACCGTGTTCTCGCCATGGACGGGGCCGTGCTATCGCTGTCTGTTTCCTGAGCCTCCACCCCCTGAACTCGCACCCAACTGCGCTACGGCAGGTGTACTGGGGGTGCTTCCCGGCATCATCGGTTCGATCCAAGCCATGGAAACCATCAAACTTCTCTTGAACCTTGGTGATACGCTCTCCGGGCGCCTGCTGACGTACGACGCCCTTGATCAACGGTTCATGGAACTGCGACTGCGGCGGAACGCCGATTGTCCGGCCTGCGGTATCGGCGGTACTCCGCCACCTCTAGTTGACTATGACGATCGGTGTCAGCCAGCGGCGAGATTGCCGTAGTTTCCGCCCCGAAAAACCGGCCTACACGTGGTAGGGGCGAAGACCCGGTGTGCGGCCGTATGACCTCACCGGCAACTGGACCTCGACACTAACCACGGCCGAGCGTTGTGTGTGCCCCGTTGAGACCGTCTGCACTGTTCCCGGGTTTGAGGTCGTCGCGGGCGGCGGTTTCGGAGTCGGCTCCGGTTGTGGCTCCGGTTGTTCCTCTGGCGGTGGTTCGGGAGCTGGCTCCGGTTCCACCGGGGTCACGAGTCCGGGAGGTCCCTTCATGAAGACGACAGTGACCCACATCTTGCCATCCGCTTGTGCGGTTCCGACTCCGACGTAGTTGTAGTCACCGAGGATATTGCCGCGATGCGTCGCCGATGCCATGAAGGCGGCCTGAATAGTTGATACATCGGGCCCGACACCAACATTCTCACCGAGTGTTATCCACCCCGATGTCACCGACCCGAGGCCGGGGTTGTGACGAAGAGCGTCCTCGGATTGCATGGTCGCGGAGTGGGCACGCGCATCATCTCGCAGGTCCCAGTACATCTCAAGGGGTGCCAATCCGCGAGCTACGCGTTCGGCGTTCATACTCGCCAGAAAACTTCCTTCACCGGGTCCCGCGAGGGCAGACGGAGCGAACCCAACGAACATAACAGCAGTCACCAGACCAACTATTAAGACTTTACGAAACCGCTTGTTCATCCGAAACCACCGAGAGTGCTGTCCTTGACCACTCTCCGTTATCGGTCAGTCTTGTGATTTCTTGAATGAATTGCCACAGAAAGTAACGACCGCCACCACTATCGGTGACGGTCGTTCCTCCGCTGGTGCGGCCGAGGCTGTTCGGTTACCGCTCCGTATAGGCCTCCGCGATGGCGACCATCGTCCGGACACCGAACCCGGTGCCCCCCTTCTTGACGTAGTGCTTTGCCTTCTCTGCGCGAGCCGGGCCGGCGATGTCGAGATGTGCCCAGGGTTGGTCCCCGACAAAGTGCTGGAGGAACAATGCAGCCGTGATCGCACCACCCCAGCGCCCCGCGGTGTTCTTGATGTCGGCAATATCGGAGTCGAGCAGCGAGCGATAGTCGGCCTCAAGTGGCATGTGCCAGAATTTCTCCCCTGCTGCGTTCGCCGCCGCCGTCACCGTCGCAGCGACCTCCTCGTCGCTCGCCCACACGCCTGCGATGTCCTTCCCGAGCGCAACCATGCAGGCGCCCGTGAGAGTGGCAACATCGATGACCACATCCGGAGAAGACTCCACGGCGAGCGCCAGACCGTCGGCGAGCACGAGGCGCCCCTCGGCATCTGTATTGAGTACCTCGACGGTTGCGCCGTTGCGAGCCGTGAAGACATCGCCAGGGCGTTGTGCCGCACCACCGGTCATGTTCTCGGTAATTGGGGTGATACCGATGACGTTCACGGCCAACCCAAGCTGCGCAATCGCGCTCACGGCCCCAGCGACTGCGGCTGCCCCCGACATGTCCGTCTTCATTGTCTCCATACCCGCAGCGGGCTTGATCGAAAGACCGCCGGAGTCAAACACGATGCCCTTGCCAACGAATGCCACCGTCCGCTTCGCCCCCGCCGGCGAGTACTTCATAACGACCATGCGGGGCGGGTTTGTCGCCCCCTGCGCGACCGCGGCGAGCCCGCCGAAGCGCTCCTGGGCAATCGCGGCTTCATCAAACACCGTTACCTGCACACCGAAGGGTTCGGTCACAGCCGCAAAGTGGTCTGCCAACACGGAGGGTTTCTTGTGGTTTGCTGGTTCGTTCACCATGGTTCGAGCAAAGGCCACCGCACCGGCGAGAATCTTGCCACGTGACATCTCAGCACTGTCTGCGCCTCCAACGAGAACAAGTTCCTCGGTGAGCGGTGCCTCCGGTTCGGACTTGCGGTCGGTGAAGGAGTAGGCACCAAGCAGGAAACCTAGAGTCACTGCGCTGGCGGCTCCATCAATATCAACAGCATGCAAGGAGGTGGCGACGCGTGCGGATCGCGAGGTGATGCCTGCGGCCAGGCCGGCTGCCTGGCGCAACGACTCGGCATCGACTTCGTCGCCCAACCCGACAAATACGATGCGCCCGAAACTGGTCCCAATCCCAGGGACCGTCGCGGCCTTTCCGGCCTTCCCGGAGAACTTCTGTGCCGCAAGTTCGTCCTCGAGCCAATCGCCAAGCTGTTCGGCAATGTCACTCGCGCCAGGTCCCCAAGCCAGGTCCGAGAAGACGGGCACCACAAGTGCGTCGCCCGATTCCTCGAGCAGAGCATTCCCGCTCGAAACAGTGATCATGTTTCCTCCTTGACGCGCGGAGGCTCCACTCGTCGGTAGTTGACGACGGGGTCGTCTTGTGAAGGGTTCTTACCCAGTAACAATGATACGGCCTACGACTGACGAGCCGAGCGCCGTCAGCACCGCAAGATAGGACAGGCCGGTTGCCGCCATGACACCGGTGTAGTTGGGTTCCTTTAGCGAGAACCACACACCGAGGACCAGGAGACCGGTCATGGCGCTGAGCGCAACAAACGCATACCCGAGGAAGGGGTCGGCCATGAAGTCGGACGCCCCTGCCACAACGAACAACGTGTCCGCAACAAGACCGATCCCACCAAGGAGCGCGAGCCTCTGGAGTGCCCATCGTGGTAGTTGGGGGTCGACGAGATACCAGTGACCGAGCAGCATCTCCGACACGATCCCACCGAGGAAGATGGTCCCGGTGACGGCAGCAACGGCTGTCCCGTTACTCGCGGCGACACCGACGAACCCAATGGTCGCGACACCAAACAGCGCCGTGGCCTTGAGCTGACTCTTTCCGAAGAAGAGTGCTGCCGCGGCCGCTACTGATGCTCCGACGGCGACCGCTCCTCCACCGGCGGCAGCGGTCGCGGCGCCCATCAAGGCGATCGTCGCCGCACCGAGCCACACGAACCCGGGACCGACGATACGCCAATAGGCGACGAGAGCCGATCCCAGGGCCATGCCACCCGACAAGATGGCCAGGATCGCTACGGGGGTGAACTCCACTAGGCCTTCAAGTACTCATCGACACGATCAGCAATCTGGGTTGCGGTGAACCCGTACTGTTGCGCTAGGACGCTGGCCGGAGCCGATGCCCCGAAGGTATCGATTCCGATGCGGAGACCCCTGCGACCGGTGATCTCTGCCCACCCCTGAGTAACCCCTGCTTCAAGGGATACCCGGGGTGTGCCGCGACCGATAATGTCCTTCTGATCGCTGCGGCTCAGTTCGTTAAAGGCCTCGACACACGGCATCGACACAACACCCGCTGACACACCGCGCTCAGCGAGGAGGTCGGCGGCGTCCCGTGCGAGGGATACCTCCGAGCCGGTCGCGATAATGACGACCTCGCCCCCGTCTCGAACGACGTGGGCTCCGCGACCAACAACCGCGGGGTCGGTTGTCACGGACGGCTCTGCAACGCCCTGCCGGGTCAGTATCAGCGCGGTCGGTCCCTCGGTCCGGTTCATCGCAACCTGCCACGCACCGGCCGCTTCCCCAGCATCGGCGGGTCTGATCACCCATAGGTTGGGTATTGCACGCAGTGCCGCGACGTGCTCCACGGGCTGATGAGTGGGTCCGTCCTCACCAAGGAAGATCGAGTCGTGGGTGAAGACCCAGATCGATGGCACCCCCATCAAGGCACCGAGACGTACCGCACCGCGCATGTAGTCGCTGAATTGAAGGAAGGTCCCCGCAAATGCGCGGACACCACCGTGAATAACCAATCCGTTGGTGAACGCACCCATGGCGTGTTCGCGCACACCGAATCGGATGTTTCTCGCTGTGCGGTCTTCGGGAGTGAAATCCCCACTGCTCTTGATCTGGGTGTTGTTCGACGATGCGAGGTCGGCTGAGCCTCCAACCACGTCGGGCCGGACCTGTGCCAGGTCCTGGATGACGGCGCCCGAGAGCGCACGAGTTGCCTTTTTTGCTCCCGCATCTAAGGGCGGTGGCGAGAGATTCACCGGTTGTGGCGAGAAGTGGGCGTCCCACAACATTGCAGTGTCGTTGTCATCTCGTGCGGCGGCGAGACGCTGCTCCCACGCCTCGCGCTCGGCGGTTCGCACAGCAAGTGACCGTACAAACAGATCCCTGACATCGTCCGGTACCGTGAACGGCGGGAAGTCCCATCCGAGACGTTCCTTGGTGAGAACGATCTCCTCTTCACCAAGCGGCGATCCGTGCGAGGCCGCCGAATCTTGCTTGTTCGGTGATCCATACCCGATGTGTGTCTTGCAAGAGATCAGCGTTGGTCTCCCAGCCTCGTCATTGCCTGCCGTTATGGCCTCCGCAAGCGCCTGGTGGTCGTGTCCGTCGACGGTAATGGTGTGCCAACCGACGGCATCGAACTTCTGCGGGATGTCTTCGGTGAACGACCATGATGTCGGTCCGACGAGAGAAATACTGTTGTCGTCGTACAGGTAGACGATTTTCCCGAGCTCCTGATGGCCGGCGAATGAAGCCGCTTCGGACGTAATACCCTCCATCAGGTCACCGTCCGAAACAAAGGCGTAGGTTCGGTGGTCAACGAGATCGGCCCCAAAAATACCACGGAGACGTTCTTCCGCGATCGCCATCCCAATACCCGAGGCAAACCCCTGGCCTAACGGTCCGGTTGTCATTTCGATCCCGAGCGGGTGGTCGATTTCGGGATGTCCGGCGGTCACCGACCCCCACTGCCGAAACGCCTTGATGTCGTCGATCGTGATTGGGAATCCGGCGATGTGCAGGGTTGAGTACAACAGCATCGAGGCGTGGCCGGCGGACAGCACAAACCGATCACGATCGATCCATGTCGGATCCGTGGGGTCGACCTTCAGGAATTGAGTCCACAGCACAACAGCCATATCGGCCATCCCCATCGGTGCCCCGGGGTGCCCCGAGTTTGCCTTCTGGACGGCGTCGATAGACAGGGTGCGGATCGTATTGGCTGCACGTTGCTCGACGGTCTGACTCACTATTCCTCCACTGTGGATTCCCATAGGGTACAAGACTGTGAGGCGACTACGCCGGGGGTCCGCTAGCGAACGGAGACGAATTCGTGCGGTGAGTTGTTGCAACGTTCGGGGCCGGCATCCGTGGCAATCACGATGTCCTCGATACGCATTCCGAACTGTCCCGGAACATAGATTCCGGGTTCAACTGAGAACACCATCCCAGCCGCTAGCGGCAACTCGTTGCCCTCAACGATGTACGGAGATTCATGCACCTCAAGCCCAATTCCATGACCCGTTCGGTGCACAAAGTATTCGCCATACCCTGCGTCTTGGATCACCTTGCGGGTGGTCCGGTCAACGTCCTGGCAGGGTGTCCCGACCGTCGCAGCTCTTACCCCAGCCTCCTGGGCTTCGCGAAGGACGGCGAACATTGCGACGTATTCCGCGGCTGGCTCGCCGACAACAAAGTTTCGCGTCGTGTCCGAGATATATCCGTCCATCGTGCCACCGAAATCGCAAACAACCGGGTCGCCAATCTGGATAACCCGGTCACCCGGTTCATGATGAGGTGACGCACCATTCGGGCCGGACGCGACGATCACGTCCCAGGCCGAGTCGTGACCTTCCTCGACGAGCATGGCCGCGATGTCCGCGGCGACACGCCGTTCGGTCTTCCCCCCGAACAGGTAACCAGCGAGTCGCTCTGCAACTCGATCGGCCGAGGCCCCCACCGCGCGAAGCCGGTCAAGCTCCTCGGCCTCCTTCACCATCCGCATCTCGGCCATGATCGGACCAGCGCTCTCCCAGGTCCGACCTCCGAGGCGAGCCTGTAACGCCAGCGTGAACATGGACCACGTCCTATCGCCCACTGCGAGCGCGGAACCGGCCCCCACGAGGTCAACGATGATTCCGATGGGGTCCTCAAGTTCGTCCCACGCAACAACGTCGAAAATCTCGCCACGATCGTCAACCCGCGGTGCCTCAAGGCGGGGAACGACGAGCGTCGGGCGGGAATCGGGTCGGACAACTGCCATCGTCACCCGTTCAAGGTCCATTGCCTCATATCCGAGTAACCACGGCATGTCAGAGCCGACCGAAAGTAGCAGTGTGTCGACACCCGAGCGCCCCATGGCTGCGGTGACTCGAGCGATCCGGGCTGCGTAGTCAAACACCATGCGGGCCTAGGCCTTGGCCTGGGTGTGGGCATCCTTCGCGTGATACGAGGACCGCACCAGCGGACCGGCCTCGACGTGTGGAAGGCCGAGCCGATCTCCCTCCCGGCGATAACGAACGAACTCGTCGGGATGTACGTAGCGGTCGATACGCCGATGCCGTGGAGAAGGCCGCAGGTACTGACCGATCGTGATGATGTCGACTCCCACGGCGCACAGGTCCGCCAACGCACCGAGGACCTCGGATTCGCTCTCCCCCATCCCGACGATAAGACCCGACTTGACCGCTCCCAGCGGGTTAAGCCACTTCGCACGGGCGAGTAGAGCGAGGCTGCGTCCGTAACTCGCCGCGGTGCGAATCTCGCGCTGCAACCGCAATACTGTTTCCGTGTTGTGGTTGAGGACGGCCGGGTTGGCCTTCATGACCGTTTTGAGTGCCTCCTCGTCTCCCTTGAAGTCGGGGATGAGGACCTCGACATCACAGTGCGGACGGAGTTCATGGATGCGTTCGATGGTCTCGGCAAACACCCTGGACCCGCCGTCGTCGAGGTCGTCTCGATTCACTGACGTCAGAACGGCGTGGTCAAGATTCAGTGCGGCAACTGCTTCGGCGGCACGGCGCGGCTCGTCCCAGTCGACCTCGCCGGGTTTCCCGGTGAGTACGTCACAGAACGAACATGCCCGTGTGCACCGCTCCCCGAGCAGCATCAGTGTCGCGGTGCCGGACGTCCAGCACTCGTAGATGTTCGGGCACCCGGCCTCTTCACACACCGTTGTCAGCCCCTCGGAACGCATGAGTTTCTTCATGTCGCGATACCCCTCGGATGCAAAGTCCGCCTTGACTTTCATCCAGTCGGGCCGTTCGGGTTCGCCGGCGAGGAGACCGCGAATCGTGATCGGAATCTCGTTGCGTTTGGCGGGCGAGAAAACACCGTTCGCGATCATGGCGTCGACTTCGAACGGTTTACCCGAGCGACGCGCAAAAGCACCGAGTTGTGTCTCGACATCGGCGCTGGCAAAGAGTTTGTCGACGTGACGCAGGAGCACCTCGGTGACTTCTTCAAGCGAGACGTCCCGTCCGAGGATATCGCGCATGGTCGTCACCGGTCGATCCGCAATACCGCAGGGCACGATGTGCTCGAAGAACGACAGGTCCGTGTCGACGTTGAGGGCGAATCCGTGCATGGAGACGCCGCGGGCGACGCGTATCCCGATAGCTGCGAGCTTCCCCTGTTGTGTCCAGACCCCGGTGAAACCCTCTTCTGCCCAGGCTTCGATCCCGAACTCCGCAACGGTGGCGATCAACATGTCTTCGATGAGCCTGACCAGACCAACCATGTCGTAGCCGCGGGGAAGTCGTCTCACCGCTCCAATGGGGTACCCAACGAGCTGCCCCGGGCCGTGGTAGGTGATGTCACCGCCGCGATCGACGTGGTGGATCTCCGCGCCGATGGCTCCAAGGTCATCGAGCCCGGCAAGCAGATTCGAACCGTCGCCGTTGCGACCGACCGTGTACGTGTGAGGATGTTCGAGCAGGAGGAGGTAGTCATCATTCGACCGCCCTGTGGCACGTCCTTCCCAGAAGGCGCGTTGCAGATCCCAGGCCTCGGCGTATGGCAGACGACCTAGCCACCGGACCCGGAGAAGGTCCGCATGCTCCGGCGTCACGGAGGTCACGACAGCTCCTGGTCCCAATCCCAGGTTTCGAGGTTGTTCTTGATCCGACCAAGAAACTTCACAGCGGTCGAGCCATCAAACGCACGATGGTCCCAGGTGAGGCCGAGCATCCCAATGTGGTGGATCGCGATGGAGTCCGAGCCGTCCGGCAAGGTAATTACGGTCGCTCGTTTGGTCACCGTATCGGTGGAAAGAATCGCAACGTTCGGCACGTTGATGATCGGTGCTGACATGAACGATCCGAACGGGCCGGGGTTAGTGATAGTGAACGTGCTGCCGGAGATGTCGTCGGGATCTAACTTGCCGTCGCGCGCCTTTACGGCTTTCGAGCGGATGTCACGCGCCAATCCCTTGAGCCGGAGATTATCGGCGTTCTTGACGGTGACAACGACAAGACCCTCTTGGTTCATGTCGACGGCGATTCCAAGATTCACGTTGGCGTTGAACACCTGCGTGCCCTCTTCGAGATGGAATGCGCTGTTGACCACGGGGAAGGCGGCAAGTGCGTCCATCGTCGCCCGAGAAATAAATGGCAGGTAGGTGAGGCTGAATCCCTCGCGGTTCTTGAACTCACTCTTGTGAGCCGAGCGGGCCCTCTCCACCCGCTCGAAGTCGACCTCCATGACCGTCCAAACATGAGCCGCAGTTGCCTTTGCGGCGACCATGTTCGCCGCGATGCGCTTGCGCAGTCTCCCAATCGGGACCTCGCTGGTCCCCGGCGTTGGAGCTGGCGTCGGAGCAGCGGCCGCAGGGGGTGCAGCGGCCGCAGGGGGTGCAGCGGCCGCAGGAGCAGGGGCGGGGGTTGGAGCCGGTGCTGTCGGAGCAACCGTTGGTGGCGCCGGAGCAGGCTTGACAGGTGCAGACGCGACAGGGGCCGGAGCCGTTGGTACCGCGGCAGGAGCGGGTCCCGCGGCCGACGATGTTGGTGCCACCGGAGCGTCGGGCGCCGGTTCAAAGGTGACACGTGTTGTCGTGGCTTGTGGGATGTCCGTCGCTGCCGGCTCGGGCTGGGATGTCGATCCTGCAACGAACTGCATGACATCCGTGCGGGTAATCCGACCACCCTCGCCAGTACCTGGTACTAAATCGAGATCAATCGAGTGCTCGGCTGCGAGTTTGCGTACGATCGGCGAAAGATTGCCGCGCCGAGAATCATCGCCGCCGCTGCTGACCTGGTCCGACTCCCCTTGAGGTGCGACGGCCTCGGTTGTGGCGCCTTCGCCCTCCGGTGCCGGGGCTTCCGGTGCCGGGGCTTCCGGTGCCGGGGCTTCCGGTGCCGGGGCTTCCGGTGCAGCGCTCGTGGCGGGTGTCTCAACGACCGACTCACCTGGGACAGGAGCCGCTGCTTCGCCCGCTTCGATGATGATGGCGAGGGCAGCACCTACCTCCACAGTTTCACCTTCGGCAACCAGGATCTCCTGGACTACTCCCGCGGCCGGCGAGGGAATCTCCGTATCAACCTTGTCGGTCGAGATCTCAAGGAGGACTTCATCCTCCGCGATTTGATCGCCCGCTGCTTTCGCCCACGAGAGAATGGTGCCCTCGGTTACGGTCTCACCGAGTTGTGGCATTGTGACAGTTACTGGCATGCCTCATGCTCCTTCGTGCGTGTCAGCGTCTGACACGAAAATCTCTAACTCGGACCGCGCTTGCGGTGAGTTCTTTCGCAACGACGAATCGATTGCCACAGCCATCAGTGGAGACTCTTGCCAGAAGCTGACAATAGAGTCTCTCCGATCGACTCCGCAACCGTCGGATGTGCGTGAATTAGTGCCGCTGCCTCCCCAGGCAGGGCTTCCCACGCAACGGTGTACATCAGTTCGTGAATCATTTCGCCGGCACCAGGGCCGACAACGGTGGCACCGAGGATCGGACCGTCGGTCTCGTTGATGAGTTTCACCATCCCGCTGACCTGTCCCTGGATAATGGCCCGCCCGATACCGCGCATCCCGTGGGTAGTGACCTCGATGTCGAGCCCTTTGTCCCGAGCGGCCTGTTCGCTGAGGCCGACGGATGCGACCTCGGGATGGGTATACACGACGAGCGGGATGGCGTTGTAGTCAACAGGTTTAGCGATGCCAGTTGCGATATGTTCGATCGCCGCAATTCCCTCGGCAAAACCGGCATGCGCGAGTTGTGGTGTCGCGGCAACAATATCGCCGACCGCATAGACCCCTGGTTTTGATGTCTGCATGGTCTCAAGATCAACGGGAACGTATCCACGATCGAGAGCAATGCCGGCTTCTTCAATACCGACATTCTCCGTCAAAGGGGCACGCCCGACGGACACAAGGACAACATCAACCTCGACGCTGTCGTCACCATAAGAAAGACGCACACCACCGTCCACGATCTCGGGCGCAGAAACCGACGTGTCCGTGTGTACTTTTACTTTCTTCTTCTTGAATTCTCTCAACAGGACCTTGACGGCGTCGGCATCGGTGCCGGGGAGCAGCTGCGGTGCAACATCAAAGACGTGTACTTCGGACCCAAAGTCAGCAAGCATCGATGCAAACTCACACCCTATGACACCACCACCGACGATCGCGACACGGCCCGGCTGTGACTCCCAATCGAGAGCTTCGTTAGAGCTGATGACCGTCGTCCCGTTGAAGTCGAACCCTGGAATGGCCCGCGGTACCGAGCCAGTCGCGAGAATGACATTCTTCGCTTCGAGGGTCTGCTCCGAACCATCTGCCAGCACCACGCTGACGCCTCCATCAACGAGACGTCCGAAACCATCGAGCACATCCACATTCCGCGCCTTCAACAGGCCAGAGAGACCCTTGACGAGTTGATCAACGACCTGATTCTTGCGAGCAAGTGCGGTGGGCCAATCAACGGTCACATCGGAGGTGGTCACACCGAAGGTAGCGGCGGACTTCACGGTTGTGAATACCTCGGCTGCATGCAGCCATGTCTTGGCGGGGATACAGCCCCTCACCAGACAGGTGCCACCGACACGGTCCTTTTCTATGAGAGCAACGCTGAGCCCAAAATTGTGTGCGTAGAGGGCTGACGCATACCCGCCAGGACCACCGCCAATTACTACAACGTCGTACACTTCGGCCTCCGGTAACACGCACCTTTTCGAGCTGCGCCATGATGCCCTATGGTAGCGCCTGCGGGCGTTCCAGCGACGCACCCACCGTGAGGGCTTTCGACCCAGGTACCATGCTCGGCATGCAGACCCGCTACCTCATCCTCGCCTCGTTAATCACCGGGCTGGTGATACTTGCCTCGTTCGTCATTGTGATGCGAATGAGTTTCACGTGAGCAAAGGGCTCGGCCCCGAAACCCTGAGCAATGCCGTCGTCGCGGCTCTCGTCAAGGGAGAGATCATCACGCTGTTCGCTCGCCGCGGGATGTTCACCGAAGGTGACGAGTTCGATGTCGTGTCCGAGGGAACCACAGATCCGGACCTACTCAAACCGGCGTACCGTCGTACGGCAAACACCGTGACGCGAGTCTCGGCAGTTGGGACAGTTACCGGCGTACACCCAGCCGCCATGCTCGACCCCGAAGCTGGGGCCTCGCGGCACGTTTTCATATCTCCGGGTCCCGGCGACCTCGTCATTGTGCGTGTCACGATCGATTCGGTCCCGGTTCTCTCGGAAATGGCGTTTGCAGCACGCTCGGCGGGAGTCGAGGGTGCGATCCATGGCTGAATCTCCGCTTGCTCCGGTTATCGCTCGTTTCTCGATCGAGTCATCCGACGATGTGCGCCTTGAGGCTCGTTGGGACATGCCAGTCGAGCCCTCTTCGCTCGTTATCTTTTGCCACCCCCATCCACAGCACCGGGGAACAATGACCGCTCCACTGATGGTCGGCGTGACCGCCGAACTGGTACAAGCCGGCTTCGGGGTGTTGCGATTCAACTTCCGCGGTGTTGGTTCATCATCCGGCGAAT
>JAADIG010000056.1 GCA_013151445.1 Actinomycetota bacterium | reverse complement strand
GCTCTCAAACAGGCCGACATCGACCGCCTGCTCGCCCCAGTCGTCGGAAGTTGACAGCTTCTTGGACGAGCGATCCCCGACCGGAAGCAGTCAGCCATGGCGCTCTCACATCGTCCATATGAGACAATGCACGACTTCTACGAGTTGGCAGCCGCCCATGGGCGATGGTTGACATCTGAGCAGCAACATCTGTTCATGCATCCCGGAGATGTCGCCCACCGCTTGAGCAGCGGTCTGCGTGGCACACCGCCTTCCGAAGCAGTCGACATATGGTTCGACGGGGAGGCTCTGGTGGGCTGGTCACTCTTGTTGGGAAACTCGATGACCCTCGATATAACGATCGATCCCGACCGCGAAGAGATTTTCGAGAAAGTACTGGAACATGCAGCCTCACAGATCCAAACACGGTTCCCCAACCGCGAGTTCAGTGTGGAGATAGCAGTATCCACAGCCTCCCGAATAACAACCGCTGAGGCCCTCGGCTACGTACCGCTCAACGCACCGTACGTACTCACTAGCCGCTCACTAACGAAAATCCCGACGCCGCTGCTCCCCACTGGGTATCGCATCGTGGCATCAACGAACGTCGACATCAATGTCATCGTGGAAGCTCACAACGGGTCGTTCGGGTCATCCTGGACGGCGGACACCTACCGCAAGATCCAGGAACACCCGGGTCGGTCAACGGACCTCGAACTCATCGCTCTCGCCCCTGATGGAAGCGGTGCCGGATTCACGGTCGTGTGGTGTGACGAAACATCACGGATCGGACTGTTCGAGCCCGTCGGTACGCACCAGGATCACCAGAGAATGGGGGTCGGTACCGCCCTTATGGCATCTGGTCTTGCGGAACTGCAGCGTCGCGGGATGCGGACGGTGCGAGTCACGTATGAAGCCGCCAATGTGGCATCCCAGTCCCTCTATCACAGCCTCGGGTTCAGCGATGTTGCACGCTTCGATGACTACCGGTTGGTGCCACGCAATGCAAACTAACTGTCGCGCCCCATCGTTTCGGAAGATCCGTCAAGTTCGTAAAGCGCCGACCCGGGCCCGACAACGTCGCCCTCGGCGACCAGCCATCTGAGTACCCCTGCCGCCGGTGCTTCGACGGGAATCTCCATCTTCATTGACTCCAGGATGGCGACTTCCTCACCGGCGTCGACCATTGCTCCGTCGAGCACCGAGAGCTTCCATACCCGTGCGGGCATATCCGCATTGACCCGAGCCACTAACGACCGCGCCATTCGGGAGAGCGCTTCTCGACAAACGCCTGCACTCCCTCGCGGGCGTCGTTCGTAGTCGACAGAGCCGTCAGCCCAATATGCAGATGGTCCAGGGCCGCGTCTAGGCCCATATCTTCGATCGCGTAAAACGCTTCTTTGCCAAGCGCGAGCGCTGCCGGACTCAGCGCCAGCAGAGAATCAACAACCTTGTCGACCTCGGCGTCGAGATCGGCGTGAGGCACTACTCGGGTCGCTATTCCCAATTGCACAGCCTCATCCGCCGAGAATCGGCGTCCGGTGAGCATCATGTCCAACAGGGCCTTGCGCGGAACAAGCGACTTAAGGACGGCCGAGATCATCATCGGCCACAGCCCCACGTTGATTTCTGGTGTACCAAACGTGGCTCGATCCGAGGCAATCGTGATATCGCACGCCGCCGCCAGACCGAACCCGCCGCCGAGTGCGTGGCCGTTCACGCGGGCGATCGTCGGTTTGCCACAGCGCCTCATCTGGCGGAACAGCGATGCGAGAGCCCCGCGTCCCTCATGCCCCGCAAGCACCGAATCGACAAAACCGCCTCCGAGATCCCCACCCGCCGAGAACGTCTTCTCCCCTGCGCCGGTTATGACAACGACCCGTACATCGTGGTCATGCGTCGCTCGACGCATAGCATCGAGCAGTCCCCCCATCGTTGCTGCGGACATGGGGTTATGCCGCTCGGGCTCGTCGATTGTGATCGTCGCACGACCACCCAGTTTTTCGTATAGGACCATGGGACCTCCCGGGCAGACGGTAGTCACCCCGCCCGTCCGAACGAGCATGTGTTGTAGATGACCCAGAAGACTAGTGTCGTCAGTATGCCGCTGTTGATCTTCGTTCTCGTCATTCCCGTCATCGTCGCCCTGGTCCGTGGTGGCAATCTGGGCAACCTGACTGACATGTCGGTCCACGGCTGGTGGTTGCTCTTTGTCGGTTTCGCCATGCAGATCGTATCCAACATCCTGGGCCCCGATCAAGGCACCCTCATACGGGGACTTGTCCTCGGGAGTTACGTCGTTCTGCTCGGCGTGGTCGCCGCGAACTGGTCACGCCCGGGCATGTGGGTTACTGGCGTTGGCCTATTCATGAACTTTCTCGTGATCGCCGCGAACGGTGGAATGCCCGTCCTCCCAGAAGCAGTCGCACTTGCAGGCGGCACGCTCACACTGCCATTGGATGCGAAACATGTCATCCTCGATAGCACCACACGACTCCCCTTCCTCGCCGATTTGTTGCCACTTCCGGGCAACGTGATTTCCATCGGAGACGTCTTCTTTGCAATCGGGCTTGGAGTATTCATTGAAGACCAGGTCCGGCGACCGGCTCGCCTGTTCCGCAAGGGGGCTCAGACACCGCCCGGATCGGCCGCCAAGTAGGGGCGATCCTCCCGCGGGCCTATCGGCTGAGGACACCCCGGTGCTCAAGCACGCGCCGCAGAGATGCCGCCACTTTCGGATCGAACTCATAGTCGGACTGACGTTGGATCTGCTCCAGTGCCTCCGCCGGCACGAACCCAGCCTCGTGGGTTGCATGATCGTACGCACTGACGACCTTGATAATGCGAGAGGACATCGGTATGCCCTGGTCCGCAGAGTCGCCGTGGCGCCTATACGGACGGTGTTGCACCGCGACCACCTCGGCGACCTTCTCCAGGTATGGCGCCTCGGCGATAATCTGGGCACCCCATTGGGCAATGTCTTCGTCGGTGTAGCCGGCCTTCAAGATCGCCGGTTCGTTGAGGGTGATCCGTCCGATGTCATGCATCAATGCCGCATACTCAAGCTGGGTCACCTCGTCTGGGTGGAGTCCCATCTCTCGTGCGACCGACACCGCAAGATCCCCGGTTCTCGAGGAATGTCCGCTCGGAGCAAGCCCGGCGACCTCGGGGATCTGCGCCAGTGCTCGAATCGTCTGTCCGTACGTGACCCGGGTCTGGTGGTATCGCACAAAGGCGGAGTGACTGAACAGGTACGGCATCGCTGAGATCGGCAGCGCCCACCACCCCATTGCGGGAAACGTGAACCCAAAGATGGCACCCGATGCGAGCAGGGAAACAACAACCGTCCAGTCCTCAAGTGCGAGGAGCCACAAGAATCGGACGGAAAGGTCGCCACGCTCCAACCCGACGAGGCTTCGCAAGGCCGCCCGGGTGATATACCAAGCAAGACCCGCGGAAAGGATCGATACGAATACCTCCAACGACGACGAACCCTCCACCGGAACGAGTGCGCCGTCGACCGCGTGGTACGCCAACCCGAAGGTTCCGAGCGCGACGACCTCGGCCACGAACTCGCTGCCGTGTTTCACCGTCTCGGCCTTGGAAAGGGTGAGCGCGATCCACGCCCCCGCCATTCCAAGGGAAAAAATGACGAAGGTAGACACAATGTCCCGTGTCAACATTGGGGTCGCCGAAGCGATGCCCAAACCGAGATACACGAACCCTCCCGACGGCGCTGGCACCGATATCGTTTGCGCCAGCATGAGCAGGGCAGAGGCACCTACAAGGATCGGCAAACTCACCTTGGCACTGGGATACAGGACCATTCCGAGGGCGATCAATGCAGCCCAGGTGGCAACCGAGAGTGCCCGAAAGGCGACCTTAGGCATTGACCGTACCTCCCTCGGCGATCCGACGGGCTTCGTCGTCGTCCGTCATCTCGGGCGAACCGTACGATTCGCCCCGGGCGGTAAGCACAGAGATCAACACGTCCACAACCTCTGGGTCGAATTGTGACCCTGCGTTGCGGAGAAGTTCCTCGAATGCGTAACTCTGGGACAGCGCAACCCGGTAGGACCGAGTACTCGTCATTGCATCGAACGAGTCTGCCACTGCCAGGATACGGGCCTCCATGGGAAGCTCCCCGACATCGTGCTCGTGCGAACCGACGTATCCCTCGCCATCGAAGTGGGCGTGATGGTTGGAGGCGAATGCGACCATGGGTTGCAGAAAATCGACCGCGGCGAGAAGGTCTTCGACGAGGTTGACATGCTCCTGCATTTGGGCGTATTCCTCGCCCGAGAGCCGGGAGTTTTTGCGAATGAGGTCGCGGGGCACGGCAAGCTTGCCGACATCATGGATCAGCGCGGCCCACCGCAGACCCTCCAGACGGGTACCCATCGACTGGCCGATAAGTTCCGAAAAATACGCAACCCTTTCGGTGTGTCCGCGGGTGTATAGGTCCTTGGCCTCCAGCGCCTTGATGAACCCGCGCAGTGTCGACTCTTGTGCTTCGCGGAGCTGGGCGTACGACGCAAAGGTCATGTGACCGACAAAAAAGACGATGACGATCAGCGGCAGAATCACATTGCCGGCAAGGTGATACGCCGCCCCGAGCAAACCACCGACGAACCCCATGCCCAAAGACGGTGTCACGATCGTCGGTAGCGACCACGGTCGCACATCCCGTCGACCAAAGACGTTGCGAACGATGAGTGTTACTGCCTGGAAGTTGATAAAGGTGTACGACACCGCTCCGACGACCGTGACGACCGCAACACGCCACAGATCCGATGACTTGATCGGGTACTCGGGCAACCAGATCGCCAGTATTGTCACCATCACCGCGGCGGAAATCGTCAACTGTCCGAAGTTGACGATCGGTTGAAACCAACGTCTCAGGCGAATATCAGTCGGTGTTATCGGCCCGATGGCAACCATCAATGGCACGAGTACCAGAGCATCGTCGGGTCCGATTGCTAGTGCCGCTGTCATTGCAACCATTACACCCGGCGATGCAATGAGCCGGTCGTTGACCTCCAGCGCGTTCCACTCCAGGTAGACGTAGACCGGAGCGAACAACGCCCACAAACCCCAGCTACGTGCCGACGGGGATCCACCCACGAGAAACAGCACAACCAGCGCGATCACACCCGCCACACCGAGCACCACGGCGTACCGGATCCGCAGCTGACGCTGCCTATGCGGGTCGACTATTAACACATGTATTCCATTGATTGGGACACCCGGGCCGCTCCTACCTAGTTAGTTAACTAATTAACCGACGCGGAAGTTAGCCACACCCGCCACCATGGCGGTTGCGAGTGTGCCTATGGCTAGAGCAGTCTTTACGATCCGACTCTTCACTCAA
>JAADIG010000049.1 GCA_013151445.1 Actinomycetota bacterium | reverse complement strand
TTGGTCGGAATGGTGACCTCGAGAATCCCAGCGTCTGATTTCGCCTCAATGGCGTCAACATCGGCTGAGTCCGGTAGGAACACCGTCCTCTTGAACACTCCTTCGACCAGCTCCTTGCGGTAGTAACCGTCGCCCTGATCCACCGTCTCGAAAGACCGAGTCCCACTGAGCGTCAGAGCACCGTCTTCGACAGTGATGTCAATGTCATCTGAAGCGACTCCGGGAATCTCGGCCCGAATCTTCAGCATGGCTTCGTCGTTGTACACATCGATGCGAGGAATCCACGACCGACCCTCTCGACGGGCGGTTTCACCCTCAAGCAGTCGATCAACCTCTCGCACCATTCCAAATGGATCCCAACGTAGAATCTGCATATCTTCACCTCCAGGTAATAGTAAACCTGAGTCGTTCACAGTCAGATATTATAGCAGTGGTATTCGGGTTTGTGAACCATGAATCTCAAGAACACTGCATTCACTTTGTCTCAAGCGGCGAATCTCTACTGCCGATGATCTGGGTATGGGACTTGACTTCTTTATTGCCTACGCCATGGGTCGCAGTAGTGCGGCGCGTGCCGAGCGGGCTGCGGCGTCACTCCCCTCAGTCTCGGGCGTGTCCATCGACACTGTCGAGGACCTCTCCGAGCGGATCAATCGTCTGGTGCTCATGAGTGCCGCAATGTGGTCGATCATGGAGGAGAACGGCGCCACACAGGAGGACCTCATGGCCCGGATGGAGGAAATCGATGCCGCCGACGGTGTGCTCGACGGGAGAATGACCCCCAAGGCGCACCGGTGCGCCAAGTGCGATTCGATGATCGCTCCCGGGCTGAGGGCCTGCCAGTTCTGCGGCGAACCACTACCGCAAGACGATGCCGCCAAGCCCTTCGACTCGCTCTAAGACCTAGCCGAACTCGATGCCTTGGGCGAGGGGAAGGTCGGCCGACCAGTTGATGGTGACCGTCTGGCGACGCATGTACGCCTTCCAGGCATCCGAACCGGACTCACGTCCACCGCCGGTTTCCTTCTCGCCGCCAAACGCCCCACCGATCTCGGCACCGGACGTCCCAATATTGACGTTCGCAATGCCACAGTCCGAACCCTCGGCCGACAGAAACCGCTCCGCCGAACGAATCGAATCGGTGAAGATCGCCGACGAGAGGCCCTGACGAACCCCGTTCTGAACCGCAAGCGCCTCGTCAAGATCGTCAACCTCGATGAGCCACATGATCGGCCCGAAGGTCTCCTCCTGGATGATGGCGGCATCCGATGGAATGCGGATGAGGGTCGGTTCGAAGAAGTAACCCTCCAGATCCAAAGGCTTGCCACCAAACAGCAGCTCGCCACCCTGCTCAAGAGCGATGGCAACAGCGGCGGAGGTGGTGTCGACCGCGGCCTGGTTGATCAGCGGCCCCATCAACGTCCCCTCCGCAAGTGGATCACCGACCGGGATGTTCCCATACGCCTCGACGAGACGATCAACGAGCTTTGCGGCGGCGTCGCGCTGGACGATGAGCCGTCGCAGGCTGGTACAACGCTGCCCTGCGGTCCCCGCCGCGGAGAACAGTGCGCCACGCAACAACAGTTCAGGGTCGGCGTCGTCGAGGGCAACGATGGCGTTGTTGCCGCCGAGCTCGAGCAATGATCGACCAAGACGTTGCGCAACGGCCGTACCGACGACAACACCCATCCGTGTTGACCCGGTCGCCGAGATTAGGGGAATGCGTCGGTCGTTGATCATGGCGTTCCCGACCGGGTCAACGTCACCGACCGCCAGATTGAACACACCCTCAAAACCCGTACCCGACATGACCTCGTGCACGATGTTGGTCACCGCGATCGAGGTGAGTGGCACCGCGGGAGACGGTTTCCAAATCATCGTGTCGCCACAGACAGCGGCGAGCAGGGCGTTCCATGCCCACACGGCGACCGGGAAGTTAAACGCCGTGATGATGCCGACAGGGCCGAGCGGATGCCATTGCTCGTACATCCGGTGACGGGGACGCTCGGATGGCATCGTGAGACCGTACAGCTGACGAGACAGGCCAACCGCAAAGTCGCCGACGTCGATCATCTCCTGGACCTCACCCTCACCCTCGGGCAGGATCTTGCCCATCTCCATGGCCACAAGCGCACCAAGGGGAGCCTTGTAGTCACGCAACGCAAGCGTGATCTGACGCACATAGTCGCCACGCTGAGGAGCGGGCACCATGCGCCATTGTGTGAAGGTCTCCTCTGCGGCCCGCACCGTTGCTTCGTAGTCGTCCATGTTCGCCATAGTCACCGAGGCGATCGTCTCGGTGGTTGTTGGATTCTCGCTGGCAATGACGTCACCGCCAGCGTCACGCCAGCCGCCGGCGTAGACGCCGGAGTTGCTGTCGTTGATACCGAGGTCTCTGAGGATGCTGGCTCGATCCATGGGTTCTCCTAACAAAGTGGCTTGGCGGTCAGCGCTGGCAGCACTGCCCGATGGCCGGATATCAGCGTGTGGCGATGGTCTCTATTTCAACGTTGTACCCGCCCGGAAGGGCGGAAACCTCGACGGTGGAACGGGCGGGCGGGTCTTCGGGGAACCGCTCGGCGTACACGGCGTTCACCTTGGCGAAGTCGCCCATGTCGGTGAGAAAGATCGTTGTCTTCACGACGTCGGTGAAACCGAGGCCGAGGTCGCCGAGGAGCAGCGCAATGTTCTCCATCACCCGCTTCGCCTGAGCCGCGGCATCACCCTCGACACCGACACCGGTTGCTGGGTCGACCGGGATCTGGCCGGAGATATATACAAAACCGTTCGCCTCGGCAGCCACGGAATACGGACCGATCGGCGATGCTGCATTCGGCAGGTCAGGTATCTGTTTCGGCATTTCAGTCACACTCCCTAGGGACGACGGTGCGCAGCAAGGGTAACTGAAAATGTACGGGTTCCAAGACGCCACTGAACAGCAAGTACCGGAGGGCCCACCGCCTCGGCCGCATTCCAATCCGAACAGATGGCGGCATAAGAAAAGAGGACGCCCGATAGGCGCCCTCTCAACACATCAGTAGTCCCCGGTTAACCGAAGGACTTGCCACAACCGCATGATCGTTGCTCGTTCGGGTTGTTGATCGCAAACCCAGCGCCCTCAAGACCGCCGTCCTTGAAGTCCACCGTTGAACCAGCAAGCTTGATGGTGCTGGTCCGGTCAACGATGAGTTTCACACCGTCGGTCTCGGTAACAACGTCGGTTTCGTCAACCTTGGAATCGAAATACATTTCGTACGTAAACCCGGAGCACCCGCCCGGGCGGACACTCAGTCGAAGACCCAGATCGGGGTCACCTTCTGCGGCAACTAGCTCGCCGACCTTGGCGGCGGCAGCGGATGTGAGCATCACCGGTTGCAACTCAGTGTTCAGTGCAATGGGGATAGCTTTACGGGTGGCGTCGTCATCTGTAAGCATTGCAAAACCTCTTCAGCGGAGTCTGGCAAGTATACGACCGTTGCAGAGCGTTCTTGACCGTTTATTGGATGGTCGGACCCTACGACGCAATCCGATCGAGCCGCCGCTGATACTCGATGCGGGCCCGCTCAGCCACAGGTGACGCGAGTATCCGCAGAAGCGTCTCCCGATCGGTGTTGGTGTCATAGTGGGCGTCGAAGACATCCTGCAGCGTCGGGGATGTTGGCGGCGCAGGTTCGTACGCGACCTCCATGCCCGGGGATACGATCCCGTACGACAAGACCCGTGCATACATGCCGGTGCGGCGAGCATTTCGAAACCGTCGCATAAAATCGCCATCACCGACATGGTGCACCGCGATCGCACAAGGCACACGTGGTGCGGTGGCCGCCAGCGTCACGTCACCGATAACGAACCGGTCACCAACACGAACCGGTCCGCCGCCGAAGCTGTCGAATACCAGGTTCTCGCCGAATCCCCCATTGGGCACTCGATACCCGAATTCGTTCTGCCACCAATCCGCATCCGCGCGGCTATAGACGTAGACCGCCTGGTCCAGACCACCGTGATGCTTCCGGTCAGCAATGACATCACCAACCAGGCCGAGGGCATCGATGCGGCTCTCGGGAACTTCAGGTTTGTCGATTCCGGTCTCTACCAACCTGCGACCGAGATCAACGGTCCGGGCACGACTCGCCCGGTGGATCGACAGCAGCTTCACTCTGGGTCACGAAAACCGTGCGGGTTGTTCGATTGCCAGTTCCACGAATCGGCACAACCCTGCACAAGCGTCCGCGTAGCCTTCCAGCCGAGTTCACGTTCGGCCTTTGAGGCGTCCGCCCAGGCCTCTGCGGCGTCACCGTCGCGACGACCCACGAACTCATACGGAATCTCAACACCGGTCGCCTCCTCGAAAGCGGCGACAACCTCAAGGACCGTCACACCATCACCGGTGCCGAGGTTGTACACCACAACCCCCGGATTCTCCGCAAGCTTGGCGAGGGCAGCGACATGCCCGGTAGCGAGGTCGGCAACGTGGATGTAGTCGCGAATAGGCGTGCCGTCGCGTGTCGGCCAATCGTTACCGAACACTTTGAGCTTGTCGAGACGCCCCACCGCCACCTGGGCCACGAACGGCAACAGATTGTTGGGAATGCCCGCAGGGTCCTCCCCGATAAGCCCAGAGCTGTGGGCACCGATCGGGTTGAAATAGCGCAGCAAAATGATGTTCCAACCCGGCTCCGATGCGGCGACATCTTCGAAAATCTCCTCAAGCATCAACTTGGTGCGCCCATAGGGGTTAATCGCCGATAGCTTCGACTCCTCGGTAAGAGGAAGCTCGTCGGGGATACCGT
>JAADIG010000124.1 GCA_013151445.1 Actinomycetota bacterium | reverse complement strand
GTCCAGCTGCTTCACAGCCGTCGGTCACTGTGAGGCTCACGTAGTAGCTGCCGTCGGTAAACACGAGGGTCATCCCGAAGGCGCTGTCGAGTCGGTAGATAGGGGCGGACCCATCGGGCTCCAGATTGATAGGAGCGAGTGTTGGTTCGGTTTGATAACCGAGCCGTGCAAAGAGATCCGGTCCACCGGGAGCCTCGACCGGTGACAGCACTCCGACCGCGATCTCAAGGAACACATCCGTCGCGGCCCCGGTGCCATCAACCGGGGTGCCAGCCAACAAATACGCATACGACGGTTCTTTGGAGAACTCCAGAGGTACTGGCGGGTTGGTGAACGAGAATGACCACGAGAACGCAAACGGGAGTATCTGTGGAGCTACGCCGACGACGCCGGTGTCGAATTGCATGCGACTGAGGGCGGTGGAGGCCCCCTGAACACTGTCTGGGAAGTCGGATAAGGCGCTGACAGGGAACGCCGGATAGTCTCTCTGTGGGGCAGGGACGGTCGGGGTAGTCGAGGCGTCGGCCTGCGTGGAACTTGTCGGGCTTGGCTGGGTGGTACTTGTCGCCGCTGAGGGTGTGTCCGAGCTCGCACAGGCGGCGAACAACAACACTGCTGTGAGTAGAAATACCCGCCTCATTGCGGTGAATCTCCGGGTGGCATGCCGCATTCGATTGATCACTCGATTGAGTGTAGGTCGGTATCGGTCCCTGAGGATGGCTGGTCGGGGATCGACGGGGTTCCCTGATGAAACACCATCTGCCAGTCATCGCCGTGGCGGCGCCAGACGGAGCTACGCCACGAAAAGGTGTCCGAGGTCCCGGGGGAGGTCCGTTGGCAGCGGTAGGTAACGAGGACGAGTCCGTCGGCAAGAGTCTGTGTTCGGAACTCGGTGACGATACGACGGGTGCCCGGAGCATCCTTGGCCGCGGTGAGGCTTGTGATGATCTCGGGTTTGGTCCAGGTTCTGCCGGAGGCGCCGAATTCTCTGAAGTCGTCGGCGAGTAGGCGGTCCAGTTCCGTGGCGGACATTCGAGCCCGTGGTTGGAGCAGGAGTTCTTCGTTTGCTCGTATGACGTTGTCCGAGTGACCGTTCACTCGGGTAGCTCGGTGCCAGCACCATCGGAGCGTGAATGGGTGTGGGCGAGGTGGCTTTCGCCGCGGGCCGCGGCGAGCTCGATCTGTTTCTGTCGCTCGGCGAAGCGGCTCTTGCGGCTGTCCGAGGTCACATCGAAACACGCGGGGCATGTCACGCCGACCGCATACCGTGGATCGGTGCGGTCCTGTGGTGTGACGACGGTGTTGCAGTTCGGGCATTGATCGTTGTCGCCGGGTATGAGACCGTGACCCACCGACACACGGCGGTCGAAGACGTAACACTCGCCGTCCCAGGTCGACTCGTCCTCGGGGACTGTCTCGAGATACTTGAGAATCCCGCCCTCGAGTTGGTACACGTTCTCGAAACCCTGATCCTTCATCCAGGCTGTCAACTTTTCGCACCGAATGCCACCGGTACAGAACATGGCAACGGGTGGTTTGTCGGCAAGCTCCGTTCGGTTCGCTACCCAATTCGGGAAGTCGCGAAAGACGTCGATCTCGGGGTTGACGGCCCCCTCGAATGTGCCGATGGCGAACTCGTAGTCGTTGCGGGTGTCGATCACGACGACGTCCGGATCGGCTATCAGGTCGTTCCATTCCGATGGTGCGACGTAGGTCCCGGTGCCGTTGATCGAGTCGATGTCACCCACACCGAGAGCCACGATCTCCTGCTTGAGACGGATCTTGAGGCGAAGGAACGGGGCGTCCTCGGCGTGGGAGAGCTTTGCTTCGATCGTGGCGAAACGAGGTTCACTGCGGATGAATGCAAGTACGTTCTCGACGCCGGACGGTGGACCGGCGATGGTCCCGTTGAGCCCTTCACTCGCCAGCAGGATCGTCCCGAGGACATCGTTGTCGGCACACACCCGGTGGAGGGGCTTCCGGAAATCAGAAAACTCGGGGAAGTCCGCAAACTTGTAAAGCGCTGCAATGAGAAACATAGGTCACCTGGGGATGGACGACGTACTGCGGTCTTGGTGGGCCACTCTGCTGGACGATACGGTAGTGCGTGTGCAGGTCGGTTGGTTCCCCGCAACACCCGCCGTCAGCAGCTGGCGGGGGGTGGGGATGCTGCCCCGACAGGGAGGGTTGCGGTCGGAATTGGCAGTCATGGAGTGCCGGGGTTCTGAAAGGTTCCTACATGGCCTCAAGAATATTCACCGCATTGCCGATGCGGACTTATGGATCCGCACGGTTTCGACGAACTTATCGGGGCCGCCCAACTAGGTGAGGAGTGGGCCTGGACGCGCATCTACGACGCGATCGCGCCCCGACTCATGGGTTACTTCAGGGTCCGAGGGATCGGCAATCCGGAGGACCTGGTTGGCGAGACGTTCCTCCAGCTGGCTCGCAATCTTCCCGAGTTTGAGGGAGATTCGTCGTCTTTCCAATCCTGGGTGTTTGTGATCGCCCATCACCGACTCTCCAACCAGCGGCGCAGTTTTGCTCGAAAGCCGGAGACTCCAAGACCTGAGTTGATCGATGATGGGCGTCGAAGCGCCTCCGCCGAGAACGAGGCCCTTGCCGAGATCGGAACTGCGGACGCTCTCAGAATGCTGCATGTGTTGACTGCGGAACAACGCGACGTGGTAGCTCTGCGCTTTGTCACCGATCTCAGCGTGGAGGAGACCGCAGCGGTTATCGGTGTGAGCACCGGTGCTGTCAAGCAACTCACCCGTCGGGCACTCCTGCGACTCCGAAAAGAAATTTCTTACGAACCCGTAACCCAAATGCTCTCTCCGGGGGTGACTACACCGAGATGAGAAAAGACCACACTGATGACAAAGGCCTTGAGGCGCTAATAACAGGATCACCGGATCCTGATGACGCTCTTGGCCGCATGCTCACAGGCCTCCGGGATTCAGCAATGGGCTGGCCGAATCCCGACAAGGCAGCTGATCATATTGCCGCAGCGGTCGAACAAGCTCGTCTCAACGTACCAGCCTCGGCGTCTTCGGAACCTACCCCGACAAGACGCCGCATTACAAGGAGACGCAGAATGTTTAGTTTGATAACCACGAGCCTGATTGGCAAGATCCTCGCGGGGTCGATTGCCCTGGCGGCAACCGGCGGCACACTTGCCGTCACGGGAAACCTCCCCCCGGCGGCACAATCCGTAGTGGCGAATGTCGCCGACAACATCGGGATCAACCTCCCCAACCCAGAGGATGCGGACGAGATCACCATCGACGCTGAAGATCTTGACGAGTCGCACGTCGACGAAGCTGACGAGGCCGATGTCGCTGACGAGGTCGATGTCGCTGACGAGGTCGAAGGTGTCGATGAGACCGTGGCGACCGACGAGGGTGATGAAGCGGACGATTCCTCTGACGAAGCCGATGATGCTTCCGACGAAGCGGACGATTCCTCTGACGAGGCCGATGATGCTTCCGACGAAGCGGACGATTCCTCTGACGAGGCCGATGATGCTTCCGACGAGGGCGATGATGCTTCTGATGAAGCGGACGATGCCTCCGATGATGCTTCTGATGAGGCGGATGATGCCTCGGACGAAGCGAGTGATTCATCCGACGATGCCTCCGACCAGGCAGATGATGCCTCCGACGAAGCGAGTGATTCGTCCGACGATGCCTCCGACGAAGGCGACGAATCCGATGAAGCGGGCGACTCTGGCGACGATGCCTCCGATGAGGGCGACACCGGCGGAACTGTAGGAACCGGTGGAACCGTAGGAACCGGCGGCACGGGCGACTGAACGCCGATTCTTCGGAACAGTATCCCCAGAAATCCGAAAAGGGTCCGCCTCGACAGAGTGCGGACCCTTTTCTATGTGCGTCGCGAATGGTTGAGAAGGCGAATTGGTTGTGAAACTGGGTGCCTGACCCACGCCTAACCTGTAGTTACTCGATGTCTACCCGAAGGAGTGAGAGCGTGACCGATACGCCGCTACACATTGTTACAGGCGCGTTTGGTTACTCCGGAAAGTACATCACTGCCGAGTTGCTGGCCAGGGGAGCACGGGTGCGGACGCTCACGAATTCGTCACATCGCGGCAACCCGTTCGGTGACGAAATTGAGGTGCACCCGATCGACTTCAACGACCGGGAAGCCCTGGTCGAGTCGATGCGGGGGGCCTACGCATTCCACAACACGTACTGGGTTCGTTACAACCACAAGAAGGGCAGCACCGACTTCGGCTACGACGAGGCGGTGAAGAACAACCGGATTCTGTTTGACTGCGCCGCCGACGCCGGGGTGCGACGGTTCATTCATCTCAGCGTTGCCAATGCCAGCGAAGACTCCTCTTGGGGATATTTTCGCGGCAAGGCAGTTCTCGAAAAGGAGCTAGAGGCGTCGGGTCTGTCGTATTCGATTGTTCGGCCAACGGTGATCTACGGTGGCCCCGAGAACGTGCTCATCAACAACATTGCCTGGATGCTTCGCCACCTGCC
>JAADIG010000107.1 GCA_013151445.1 Actinomycetota bacterium | reverse complement strand
GCGGTTTCCGTTTGCCGGCACAGTCACGATGGACCAGATCGTGGTGGACTGCGGTACTGCCGACATATCCGTCGGTGATGAGGTCGTGTTGATCGGGTCCCAGGGCGAAGAGCGCATCCCTGCCGAAGAGTGGGCGAACTTGCTTGGCACCATCAACTACGAAATCGTCTGCCATTTCGGTCCGCGGCTGCCGCGCCGTCATCTCCGGTGACACGGTGAGCCCCATGTGATCTCCGGCGTTCGCCTTGGGCACAGTCGCCGGGATGCGGGAGATTCTTTCGGAAAGTGTGCAACGCTAGGGGTAGCTGCGACGTGGGTTAGGTGTGGTCGACAAGGATGAAGGACAACTTCCACCATCTCCACATCCCGTTCTTGTGACGATTCGATGCGATAATTCGGTCCGAACGTCACAAGAACGGGGAAATGGTGTGCCGAGGGGTCGGATCTACCGGCCGATGACGGCTGCGATCGAAGCGGCGGTGCTGGTTCGATTGTCCGTACCCAGTGCTTGGAACACCCGCTCAAGATGTTTGCGCACGGTGCCGGTTGCGATACCCAGCTTTGACGCCAACTGATCGTTGGTTCCACCGTCGAGAAGTGCCAGGGCGACCTCGGCCTCTCTGAAGGACAGACCGGCCGCTATGAGCGCTTCGCGGGGTCGAACGTTGGCTCTAACAAGAAGGACATGGGGTGACGTTGGGCTTGCCACCACTCGGACGCTCAGTGTCTGCTCTTCGGTTGCAATCGTCAGGGGATCTGAGGGTGCTGCGATCCCGTTCCGACGCACCAGCTCGATGTGGGCTTCCAGTGCGTCGCGCAGCTCGGGGACGAGACCGTCATTCACTGAGAGGCTTGCCGAGAGTTGCTTGCTGTGCGGCGTAACGTGGGTTGGATGCCCGTGGTCGTCGACGAGGAGCACGGCCCATCCGTCGGCCGTGAGCACCGAGCGGAGACGCTCTCCATCCTGGTGGGCCTGGACGTGGCGATAGAGGTTGGCGAGATGCGGTCCCAACATGTTGAGGACACTGCGGTCCCGCTCACTAAATCCCGAAGCATCTCGGTGGAGGCTGAAACCAATGAGAATGCCGGGTGGTGCCGGCAACGTGATGACCATGGCCGATTCCAGACCGAGCTTCGCATTGCATTCCTTGTAGACATTCAACTGTTTGAAACTGTCGAGATCCATGAAGTCTGACACCATTCGGGCGCTCGTGTCACGCGTTTTTGCGAAGTGGATGACGAGTGGATGTTCGTGCATGTTTTCGGCGAATCCAGCGTCCATCTCGGCCTGCAGCACCGGGTCGATCTCCGGGAAGATATAGGTGTTCACGGCCTTGGTAAACCGGTTTATCTCGTTGTACACCGAGATGATATTTGGGATCAACCTATCGATCCCTTCGAGCGCCGTGTGGGCGAACGACGGGACATCATGAGACCCGCCGACCTTCGCAACAAGCGCCAGAACGGCGGCCGTGTCCTCTGTAGAAAGCTTTGCCATCAAGGCATTGTGTTCGATCGCGACCCTCTACGCCAAATGACGTATTGCAGCATCGCGTCGATACAGGTACTTTGGCCCGGCAGGGGGAATCCGGAGTCGCGTCCGGGGATTTCCGATCCAGGTACCGGTGGGGGGACCTGGAGCGGACTTTTTTATGTCCTGGTGGTATTTCACCCCGCTTCAATCACCGTAGTGACAGCCCGTATCCGGGTTGGTACCGTCTGGTGATGTCATCGGATACCGACCACAGTCCTCACACCAGAGCGACCGAGCTGGCAGCCCTCGCTGAACGTGCTGCGTCGTGTACGCAGTGCGAACTCGCGGCCACCCGTACGACGGTTGTGTTCGGGGCAGGTGACGCCGACGCATCGGTTGTCATTGTCGGCGAGGGTCCCGGGAAGAATGAAGACGAGCAGGGGTTACCGTTTGTCGGACGCTCCGGCGCACTTCTTGACAGGCTGCTGGGGGAGATTCGCCTTGCGCGAGATGATGTTTACATCGCCAATGTTGTGAAATGTCGGCCACCGTCGAACCGAGATCCGCGGCCAGCCGAAATCGATGCCTGCAAACCCTATCTCCGCCAGCAGCTCGTCCTCATCGACCCGGTCGTGGTCGTGACGTTGGGTAATTTCTCGTCGAAACTGCTACTCACTACCGATATCGGGATCACCAAGCTGCGTGGGCAAGCCTACCCGTGGTGGGGGCGGCATCTTGTGCCTACCTTTCACCCGGCCGCCGCGCTGCGCGGGAGTGCCAGGGTGCTCGAAGCCATGCGGGAGGATTTCACCTGCATTCGGCGGATTCTCGACGATACTGAGAGCAATAAGATGAGGGGAACGGAACCCCGTTCCTCCAACGATCGTGAAACCGAACAGGCAGATCCCGAGCAGCTAGACCTCTTTTGAACACTTGTGCCCCGTTCTCCATCACTGTTGACTCACCGAAAGCGACTTTTGCGCTTGGTCGGCGGCTTGCTCCGCTGCTGACCGACGGGGATGTCGTACTGCTCAACGGCCGTCTCGGTGCGGGCAAGACACTCTTTGTCGGCGGCATAGCCGAGGGTCTTGGGATAACCGAAGCGGTCACTAGTCCCACGTTTGTCATCGTCAAACAATACGAAGGGTTTCTCCGGCTGACTCACGCCGACGCCTATCGCCTCGGCGGGACTGCCGAACTCGCCGACCTCGACCTGCTGGACAACCCCGGCGTGCTCGTCGTCGAGTGGGGCGAAGCCATCGAGCCCAGCATCGGACCGGACCACCTCACTATTCGCATCGACCATCTCTCGGAGACAAGTAGGGCAATCGTGTTCGAACCAAGAGGCACATGGCAGACCCGAGAGATCGATCGAGTGCTGCCATGAAAATTCTCGCAATCGATACTGCTACTCCCGCTTCGTCTGTTGCGGTTGGTGAGGGAGATCGTCTGCTGGCGATGAACCTCTCCGTAAACCGCATGGGCCACCTCTCGTTCCTCATCCCTGCAATAGATATGTGTTTCTCCCAGGTCGGGTGGACGCCACGCGATATCGATGCTGTCGCGGTGGATGTTGGCCCCGGTCCCTACACCGGTCTCAGGATTGGAGTAGCGACCGCTCAAGCGGTTGCCGCATCGCTGGGTGTGCCGATTATTCCTGTTGGTTCTCTGACTGCGCTTGCGTGGCGCGCCGCGACGGGGCGGCGCCGGATCTGGCCCGTCGTTGATATGCGTCGCAACCAGGTCGCCACCCAGGCCTTCATGCCCGTCCCCGGTGGAGTTGTCTCCGACGGTCCTGCACAGGTCGTATCGGTGAGCGAGTTTCAGGCACTGCTGTCGTCTGACGGAATCGAAACCCTTGTCGTTGGTGATGTTGCTGCGACAGGTGATGAGTTTCTGCGTGGGGCCCAACGGGCCAAACGGGGACGTCCGCGTTATCCCACTGCCGACATCATCCTCGAGATCGCAAACCTTCGTGCTGAGTCCGGCGAGTATTCATCAGTGGACGAGATCCGCCCCCGATACATGCGAGAGCCGGACGCAGCTATCCGTTGGTCGGAGTTTCGCGAAGAGGGCATCTGGCCTGGATCGGAGTCCACATGAGCGACGTCCGCATCCGCGAGATGGTCATCGCTGACATCCCGATCGTTGCCGCCCTCGAACGGGTTGTGTATCCCCAGCCATGGTCGATGCGGGTCTTCTATGACGAACTCGCGCTCGATTCGCGTACCTATATCGTGGCGGAACTTGGTGAGCGCATCGTTGCCTACGCAGGGCTTCTGACGATCGCCGACGATGCTCATGTGACGACCGTTGCGGTTGATCCCGAGGCCCGTCAGCGGCGGGTCGGTACCCACTTGATGATTGAGCTGGTCGACCGTGCGCTGGCGGCGGGGGCGAGGCATCTCACGTTGGAGGTCCGCGTCTCGAACGACGCGGCCAGACAGATGTACGAGCGTTTTGGGTTCTCGCCAGTCGGGCTACGAAAGAACTACTACCGCGATGAGGATGCGCTTGTCATGTGGGCGATTGATATCGATACCGACGAGTATGCGGCACGGTTGTCGGCCATCCGGGTGTCGTTGGAGGAGGCCGCATGAGTGATCCGCTGATCCTTGGGATCGAGACGAGCTGTGATGAGACGGGTGTCGCGGTCCTTTCCGGCAACCGGGTCCTGTCCTCCGTCCTTGCGACCCAGGTCGAAGAACATGCCAGGTTCGGTGGGATCCTCCCGGAGATTGCGGCGCGTGCCCATGTTGAGGCGATCCGTCCCCTCGTGCATCAGGCACTGAACCAGGCTGCAATTCATCACGATGACCTTGATGCGGTGGCGGTCACACGCGGTCCGGGCCTCGTCGGTGCCCTTGCAGTCGGGTATGCGTACGGGAAAACCATGGCGTGGACCCTCGGAAAACCGCTGATCGGTGTTGACCACATGGAGGGTCACCTGTTCGCCCCGCTGCTGGATCACAGTGAGTACGAACCACCAGCGGTTGTCGTCCTGGTCTCCGGTGGCCACTCGATGATTGTGCACATGCGGGCCTGGGGAGATTATCGCGTGATGGGTCAAACGCTGGATGACGCTGCCGGTGAAGCCTTCGACAAACTGGCCCGGTTCATGGGTCTTGGTTACCCGGGTGGGCCTGCGATTGATCTCTACGCCACCGGCGGGGACCCCGACGCAATAGCGTTCCCCAGGCCGATGCGTGACCGTCCGTACGACTTCTCGTTTTCGGGACTCAAGACTTCGGTGGTGACCTTTCTCGAAAAGGCCAAAACCAATAACAATGTCCCACCGTTGGAAGACGTCTGTGCTTCAATTCAAGAGGCGATCGTTGACTCGATCGTGAACAAGACGTTCAATGCCGTCGAAACCACCGGGGTCGAGATCGTGGCAGGTGGCGGCGGAGTGATCGCCGTTTGCGGCAGAAACTTCAGGAAGAAGCCGATCGACGGGGCGTTAACCTGCTGCTTCCGAGTCCATCGCTGTGCACCGACAATGGTGCCATGATCGCCGCTGCGGGACGGTTTCACTACGACAGGGGCGTGTTCACAAGTTGGGGGAGCGATGTCGATCCGAACATGAGAATCGGACGGTAGACCCCGCAGAGTCCCCTCAATCAGAGTTAGCACTCGGAGTGCGAGAGTGCTACGCTGGGTTAGCAATCAATGCAACCGACTGCTAAACAAGCCTTGAAGGAGGAAGTCGGAATGAACCTTAAGCCTCTCGGCGATCGTATCGTCGTGAAGCCGCGGGATGAGGACGAACAGCGCACTGCA
>JAADIG010000084.1 GCA_013151445.1 Actinomycetota bacterium | reverse complement strand
AGGCGGGCAAAGCGGGGACACAGATAGATGTCGTCCTCCCAGTCGAGAGACAGCACGTCGTTGGATGTCGACTCGGTCCAGAGAAAGTGATCACTGACGATCGGGGTGTCATTCGGCACGGGGGTAACAGCCCACGTCCGGGAAGGGAGGCGGTCGTTTCTGACATAGACACGGAGATAGGCGGCGGCGATCATCGCACCATGCTACATCGGCGGGCGAGCGAGCGAGCAGACAGCTGCGGGCATTCACTATTATTAGGGGAGTCCACAATCTCACCGCTGGTGGGTTCCACCGTGTCCGAAGGGAGACGAAGTTGCGAGTATTCGAAACGATCCGTTCCGATGAGCACGAAGAGATACTTTTCGGCCAAGACCCGGTATCGGGTCTACGAACGATCGTCGCGATCCACTCAACCACCCTCGGTCCCGCTCTCGGCGGGACCCGCTTTTTTCCCTACGCCAACGAAGACGATGCACTCGTCGACGTGGTCCGGCTTTCCAAAGGTATGACCTACAAGGCCGCTGTCGCTGGCCTGAATCTGGGGGGCGGTAAGGGAGTGATCATCGGCGACCCCTCACAAGTCAAGAATGAACCGCTTTTACGGGCATACGGACGGATTATCGAGTCGCTCGGTGGCCGATATATCACCGCTGAGGACGTCGGCACAACGACCGATGACATGATCATGATCCGCCGCGAGACCAAACATGTGGCTGGCATGCCAACCACCCACGGTGGCTCCGGAGACCCATCCCCGGCAACCGCCCGGGGTGTCCTGGCGGCAATGCGCGCAACAGCAATGCAGGCCTGGGGCACCGACGATCTTGCGGGCAAAACGGTCGCAGTTCAGGGCGTCGGCAAGGTCGGGGGGGACGTCGTTCGGCGACTTTCGGCCGTTGGGGTCAAGACAGTAGTGACGGACGTCAACCAACAAGCAGTGAGTGCGATCGCCGAGAGCTGCGGTTCAACTGTCGTTGATGCGGACGAAATCTATGACACAGACGCCGATATCTTCGCCCCGTGTGCCATGGGAGCGAGCCTCAACGAGTCGACAATCCCCCGGTTGCGGTGCGAGCTGATCGTGGGGTCCGCAAACAACCAGCTCGCCTCGGCGGACGACGCCCAGCGACTCATCAACCGCAACATTCTCTACGCACCAGATTTCGTTGTGAACGCTGGTGGAATCATCAACATCGCCGAAGAAGCCCCGGGTTATTCCGAGGACCGCGCGATACTGGCAGTGGACCGGATCTACGACACGCTGACCCGGGTCTTTGCAACTGCCAAGGACCGCGGTATCGGACCAAGCGAAGCGGCGAACGCTATCGCCGAGGAGCGTATCGCCATGGCGAAACAACAGACGTTGTCTGACAGGACTCAGGAGGTGCGCAGCGCCTGACTCGACCGGCACCATCACCTGGAAGGAGCACCATGTTGAACCTCGACAACATCCAAGAGCACACCGCACTCGGTCTCACCGATGAACAAACCATTGATATGTACCGAAAAATGGTACTGGCGCGCAAAATCGACGACCGTATGTGGGCCCTGAATCGACAGGGTCGTGTCCCCTTCGTTGTGTCCGCGTCCGGCCACGAGGGCACCCAAGTCGGAGCCGCGTTCGCTCTTGATACCTCGAAGGACTGGTCGCTCCCGTACTACCGGGACATGGCGTTCGTGATCGCTGCCGGCGTGTCCCCGACGGACATCTTCTTGAGCCTGCTCGCCAAGGCGACGGACCCGGCATCGGGTGGACGCCAGATGCCAGGCCACTTCTCTGAGCCGGACCTCAACATCTTTACCCACGGCTCAGTGATTGCCACCCAGTTCCCCCACGCCTGCGGAATCGCCTACCACCTCCAGCAGTCCGGTAGTGATGCAGTCGTCATGGCAGCCTCGGGCGACGGTGCCACCTCCGAAGGTGACTGGCATGAAGCAATGAACTTCGCCTCGATCAAAAAGCTGCCGATAATCTTCCTTGTCGAGAACAACCTGTACGCAATCTCGACGCCGTCGGCCGAAGAAATCGCCGGGGTCATCTCAGATCGCGCCCAGGGTTACAACATGCCCGGCCTCAACATCGACGGGAACGACATCTTTGCGGTCTATGGCGCCATGCAGGAAGCGGTGAGCAGAGGACGTCGGGGTGAGGGTCCAACACTGATCGAAGCCAACACGTATCGTTATTACGCCCATACCTCGGACGATGATGACAAGCTTTACCGAGATCCCGAAGAGGTCGCATCATGGCGGCGGCGCGACCCGATCACCAGGCTCGAGCAGTACCTGATCGAGACACGCCTCCTCGACGAGAAGACCGAGCAGGCAATCCACGACGAGGTCGCGGAGATGGTCGCTCGCGGCCTCGCAGAAGCCGACGAAGCTCCCGAACTGAGCGACCCATTTTCTCACGTCTACGCCAAGCCGATCGAGCCGACCGAGGCAACGACCCTAGAGACTCCCATCGAGGGTGACGACATCAACCTCATCACCGGCATCAATCGGGCTCTGCACGAAATCTTTGCCGCCCACGAGGAGGTGTTGACGTTCGGCCAGGACATCGCCGATCCAAAGGGAGGCGTATTCAAGACCACCAAGGGTCTCACTACGGCCTTCGGTGCAAATCGCGCATTCAACGCTCCGCTTGCCGAGTCACTCATCATTGGAATGGGCATCGGCATGGCCGCGGCAGGATCAAAACCGATCGCCGAGATCCAGTTCGCTGACTTCATCCACCCGGCATTCGACCAAATCGTTTCGGAAGCCGCACGGATTTCGTACCGGTCCGCGGGCCGGTGGACGTGCCCTCTGGTGATCCGAGTGCCCTACGGCGGTGGTATCCGCGGTGCGCTCTATCACAGCCAATCGATCGAGGCGTTCTATACGCACATCCCCGGTCTCAAGGTCGTCGTCCCATCAACTCCGGCCGATGCGAAGGGGTTGCTGTGGTCCGCAATCGAGGACCCCGATCCGGTCATGATCCTTGAGCCGAAGAAGTTGTACCGGCTCGCCAAGGGACCGTATCCGGCTGGCGAGCACAAGGTCCCACTCGGAAAAGCGGCACTGCGCAGACAGGGAAATGACCTGACGATCATCGCGTACGGGACGATGGCCCACTTCGCGATGGAGGCCGCCGAGGTGTTGGCCCAGCGGGGAATCTCGGCTGGCGTGCTCGACCTGCGCTCGCTGCGACCACTTGACTGGCCCTCCATCGAGGCCGCAGTGAAACATAACGGCAAGGTGCTCGTCGTGCACGAGGACAACGAGTTCATGGGATACGGCGCCGAGATCGTCGCACAGATCAACGACAAGGCGTTTGACTGGCTGGATGCCCCCGTGCGCCGCCATGCAGGGTTCGAGATTCCGTCGTTTCCCTACTCGGAGACCGGTGAGGCTATGACCATGATCTCGGCGGTCGGGATAGTCGAAGCGGCCCAAGAACTAGCGAGGTACTAGACCGCCACCCCCCTTTCCGTTCTTGTGACGTTTCGGGTGGATAATTGCGTCGAAACGTCACAAGAACGGAAAGGGGGGCTAGTTGGTATCGATGAGCGTGCCATCTGGTGTCCGGATCGAGACGATTCGGTTCCCCTGTCGACTGTATGAAACGATTTCGTCACCGCTCTCGGTCCACATGCGGCCGCTTCCATCAATCCGGCCGAACACAGCGCCCGACTGGCCATAGAGTTCTCCGTTGGGGCCGGCACCAACACCGGCCCAACGCGCTCTGATATCGGACGGAAGATAATTACGCGGCGTCGTGACAGCGTGCGGAACACCGTCTATGGGCGTCGTGTTCGCCCCACCCGCGATCCAATTTGGCTCGAAACCCAACTCCTCCAGCGTCGTCCATTCTCCCTGCACCTCGACAGTGCTCTGCCCCGGGATTCTGTTTTCGATCAGCCGCGGCTGTCCCCGCCCGTCGAAGGCGATCATGCGACCGTCCCCGTCGACATATCCGATAGGGCCATCGCCGTCGACCAATGGTTGTACCTGGCGTCCGTCCATCGTGAACGCGTCGCCCTCGGAATCGAGGGTGTAGAGATGGTTGCCATTGCGGTCGTACACGTTGCCCGCACCATCTGCATCGAACTCCCGCCATCGGGCTTCGGCCACCTGACCTCGGGGAGGTGGGACCGGTTCGCCAGACACGCTACTGCGCGCCGTGGGCGGCTGTTCTCGTCCACCCGACAACGGTGTGGATGGTTCTGCCCCAGCCGGAGAGGACCCGGCAGCCGTTCGAGGAGGTCCATCAACATCGACCGGAGGAGTCTGCGCCGCCGTCGGGGCCGTGGCATCGACCGGAGGCGACCCAGCAACGGTCGGAGCTGGTCCATCGACTGGAGGAACCTGCGCCGCCGTTGGGGCGTTCACGTCGACCGGAGGAGTCCGCGGTGCGGTCGGGGCGTTCACGTCGACCGGAGGCGACCCAGCAACGGTCGGAGCTCGTCCATCGACCGGAGGAGTCCGCGGTGCGGTCGGGGCGTTCACGTCGACCGGGGGCGCGTCGGGAATACCTGTGGTGTGGGGGACATCCGGAGTTCCAGATCGCGGCACCGCACCGTCTGCATCGAAGAGCCGCGTTGGTGGTGCGTCGGGAGTACCGCCACCCGGCACCCTCACATCATCGCCCGCCACCCCGAACAAGGCACCAAAACCAGCACCAATCTCGCCGGATCGATACACCTGATCCATGTCGATCGCTGCCACGTT
>JAADIG010000037.1 GCA_013151445.1 Actinomycetota bacterium | reverse complement strand
TGACCAACGACCACCGGTGGGCGATCGATCGATGACACCACCGAAGCCAGATCAGCCTTGTACTGGCTAAGGGTCGCGAACCGTGCGGACCCACCACTCTTCCCATGCCCACGCAGGCTCGGGGCGAACACTTCGAAGCCGTCGGCGACAAGCTGATCTACAAACCCGTTGTCCCAGCACCAGGCGCCGTGCCAGGCACCATGCAACAAGAGAATCGGGGTCGCATGGGGTGATTCCGGGCTTTTGTGAATAACTTCGAGATCCATCGTTCCTCCAGGTTCGTACCACCCTTTTTACCACCTTGGTGCCCGGTTGTGCACCACGGGCACATCGGGCCCCCGTCCCTGAGAGCTGGGATGAGCGTTGGTCCCCTCATAGGGCAGCAATGAGGAGTATCTTGGCGCCCAGGCGGAGGGAGGGAGAGTACCGTGGAAAAACGGAAAACCGCCCCGACCGTTGCCGCAGTTGTGGCGCTTGCGCTCATACTGTGGTGGTTTGCGGGGCCGCGACCTTCGTTCGTCTCGGATCCGGGCGAAGTGAGCTGGTCTGGTGGCACCTGCCTCAACCTCGAAGTTAAGGAGGTCGACGCCTGGTCGCGCATCGCATCGGCCAGCGTTGCTGACGCAATCGAGCGTAACTGGGACGCCCCCAGAGAATGGGCGGGGTGTGCGGACGACCAGGTAACTGGTGTTTCGCTGATAATCCCCGGGTCGTTCGAACCGGGTCTCTATCGCATCTGTGACGCCATGACCGATGCATGTTTCGAGGCCCGCCACGCACCGTAACCAGTAGGGTGGCTCCATGGATGTCACAACCCTCCCAACGAGCGAAGTCATTTCCGTCGATTACGCCGAGCACGTCGCAACCGTATGGCTTGACCGCCCCCGCAAGCTCAACGCGATGGCACCCGGTTTCTGGACCGAGTTTCCCACCATCATTGAGGCGATCACGGAACACGAAAATGTACGTGTCATAGTGGTCGCGGCGAGGGGCCGTGCGTTTACTGCGGGTCTCGATCTCCAGGAGTTCGCGGACTTGTTTGCTGTCAAGAGTGACACGTCGATGGCAAAGCAGAACCGCGAACTGTACCAACAGGTCAAACTCATGCAGCACACGTTTACCGTTCTCGACAAGGCCCGACAGCCGGTGATCGCGGCCGTTCACGGTGCCTGCATCGGTGCCGGTATGGACCTCATCACCGCCGCCGACATCCGTTTCGCGGCGGCAAACGCAATCTTCTCGATCCGAGAAACAAAGATCGCAATCACCGCCGACGTCGGTACGTTGCAACGCCTCCCGCGCATCATCAACCGTGGCGATGCCAACGAGCTCGCGCTCACCGGAAGAGACATCGATGCCAACGAGGCGCTGCGCATCGGACTTGTTAACAAAGTCCTCGATAGTCAAGAAGCTGTCTACGCGCACGCGATGGCTGTGGCGGGCGAAATCGCCGCCAATTCACCGCTTGCCGTACAAGGTACCAAGGCCGTGATGAAGGCGGGTGATGATATGAGCGTCGACCAGGCGCTGGACTACGTTGCGCTCTGGAATAGCTCCTTCTTGAAGTCTGATGACATCACCGAAGCCGTGATGTCATTCGTTGAAAAGCGCCCACCGCTCTTTCGCGGCGAGTAACAACCCTCGTTACCGCGTATACCGCTCGATGTCGTCGAGGAAGTCCTCGTACACCGACTCAACACCTTCACGAAGTGTCACCCGGGACTGGAACCCGAGGGCGTGCAACTTTGCGGAGTCCATCAACTTGCGCGGTGTGCCGTTCGGTTTGGAAGTGTCATAGACAAGTTCCCCCTCGAATCCGACAACGTCCTTGATCGTCGCGGCAAGCTCACCGATCGAGACCTCCTGCCCGGTCCCGACATTGATGAACTGCTTCTCGTTGTACGTCTCCAGCAGGAACACACACGCCGCGGCGAGATCGTCCACATGCATGAATTCACGCAACGCCGAACCGTCTCCCCACACCTCGACGCTGCGCGCCCCCTCCACTTTCGCTTCGTGAAACTTCCGCAGCAGAGCGGGCAACACATGCGAGTTGTTGAGGTCGTAGCTGTCGTTCGGGCCGTACAGGTTCGTTGGCATCGCCGAAATGAAATTGCTGCCGTACTGGTCTCGATAGGCCTCGCAGAGCTTGATCCCGGCGATCTTCGCAATAGCGTACGGTTCGTTGGTAGGTTCCAGCTCTCCCGTGAGCAGAGCCTCTTCAACCATCGGTTGGGGAGCGAGCTTCGGGTAGATGCACGACGAACCAAGGAACAGAAGTTTGTCTGTGTTGTTGCGATACGCCTGATCGATAACGTTCATCTCGATGGCGAGGTTGTCGTACAGGAACTCGGCGCGATAGGTGTTGTTGGCGTAAATGCCACCGACCCTGGCGGCGGCAAGGACCACGTGGGTCGGCCTCTCCGCCTCGAAGAACTCGGTTACTGCGGCCTGGTTTCGGAGATCAAGCTCCGCCGAGGTGCGTGCCACGATGTTCGTGTACCCCTTGGCCTGCAACTGCCGCACGATCGCGGAGCCGACCATACCCCGGTGCCCCGCGACATAGATCTTCGATTCGGCGGACAGTGTGCTACTCGACAATGCCAGCTTCTTTCTTCACGACCCGCATGTCGCTCTCCATCATGATGTCGACGAGCTCGTCAAGACCGACCTTGGCTTTCCATCCAAGCTCGCGTTCGGCCTTCGACGGATCACCGAGCAACTCCTCAACTTCCGCCGGCCGGAAGTAACGCTCATCTATTTCGATGAGCACCTTGCCGGTCGTCTCGTCGCGACCGATCTCGGTCACGCCTTCGCCCTCCCAAACCAGGTTGTAACCCAGCCAGGAGGCGGACCTCTCACAAAAGTCTCGAACGCTATGCATCTCCCCGGTGGCGATAACGAAGTCGTCGGGTTCGTCCTGCTGCAACATCAGCCACATGGCCTCGACATACTCCTTGGCGTATCCCCAGTCCCGCTTCGCATCAATGTTGCCAAGACGGACAGTGTCACGAAGGCCGAGGTGGACTTGAGCAAGGTTGGTCGTGATCTTTCTCGTCACGAACGTGCGCCCACGACGCTCCGATTCGTGGTTGAAGAGGATGCCATTGCACGCATACAGGTCATACGACTCTCGGAAGTTCTTCGTAATCCAGTATGCGTAGAGTTTGGCAACCGCATAGGGGCTACGTGGGTAGAACGGCGTCGTCTCACTCTGGGGTACCTCGCGTACCTTGCCGTACATTTCCGAGGTCGACGCCTGATAGAAACGGGCCTCGGGGCAGAATGAGTGCATCGCGTCGAGCAACCGCAACGTTCCCGTTGCGTCGACCTGGGCCGTGTACTCAGGCACCTCAAACGAAACCGCAACATGGGACTGTGCCCCGAGGTTGTAGATCTCATCGGGTTTGATCGTCGCCAGCAGCTTGTTGAGGTTCGAGCTGTCGGTGAGATCGCTGTGGTGAAGCTTCACCTGTGGGTGATCCATGAGGTGGTCAATGCGAGCGGTGTTGAACACCGAGGCCCGCCGAATGGTGCCGTGAACCTCGTAGCCCTTTTCGATCAAAAGTTCGACCAGGTACGAACCGTCCTGTCCGGTCGTCCCTGTTACGAATGCGCGTTTCATGTACCCACCTTGGTTTTCTTGAACTTTGCCAGCAAGAGCTGCTTCCCCAACAGAATGAGATACGCCGGATTGTTGTAGATGTAGCGACGCCACAGCCGGCGCGGCTCTTTGGACAGACGATACAGCCACTCGAGACCGGCTTTTTGCATCCACTCGGGAGCTTTCGAGACGTTTCCAGCAAACCAGTCGAACACCGCCCCGATTGCCCCGATTGAGACCCCGGGAAGTTTGGGATGCACTCTGGCCATCAGCACGTCTTGTTTGGGGAGACCCAGACCGATCCAGAGGATGTCGGCCCCACTCTCGGTCACGCGGGTCACAACATCGGCCACGGTGTCATCGGTCACTGGACCGAACGGCGGGGAATACGCCCCGGCGATTTCAATCTCCGGGTACCGCTGCTTGAGTTTCTCCTGCAGAAGGTCAAGAGTCTCCTGGGAAGCCCCGTAGAAGAAATGTCGACGATTCTTAGCGAGTCCGAGCTCGATCGCCCGGGAGGTGATCTGAAAACCTTCCACACGCGACTGGTCCGGTTGTCCGAGTTTTCGCAACGCCCAAACGAGCGGAACGCCGTCGGACGTAGCGATCGACGATGCGGCGTGAGCGGCGGCATATTCCTTGTCGGATCGGGTCATCATGACTGCCTGCACGTTGGACACGGCAACCGTGAGACCCTCCGGCGGAGGGTCAACAATGAGCCCCGCGACCTCTTCGAGCGAGGTCGTCGAGATTCCGGCCGAAATGACGGTGATCTTGTTGGGAAGAGCGGTTGTTTCTGACACGGGGTTTACCTTGACGCTGCCGACAACGGGTGGTTCAAGGATACCTGCATCGGCACGTCCGCAACGAAACCAAAGCAAGACGCCGGAGCTCACTCAATCTGTGGGAGACGAGCGACAGACGACTACCAAGCCACCGGAGGGGTCCAATCACGCGGGCGCGCCAGGGGGCACACGATCGGCTACCATCCCATCACGTGTTTGAGACAGCACTTCCTCCCCCGGATCTTGTTGACGATCGCCCAGGCGAGGCCTGCGGTGTGTTCGGGATCTACGCACCCAACCTCGACACAGCCAGGCTCACCTACTTCGGTCTTTTCGCCCTGCAACATCGTGGCCAGGAAAGTGCGGGTATCGCCGCGGCGGACGGCGAGACCGTCACCGTCTACAAAGACCTCGGCCTCGTGGCACAGGTGTTCGACGAAACAACCCTCAGCGGCCTCACCGGGAACATTGCAATAGGTCACACACGCTACTCAACGACCGGCTCAAGTGCGTGGGTGAACAGCCAACCAATCTATCGGCAAGCAAACGGTACCGGGATCGCACTTGCCCACAACGGCAACCTCTCGAACACCCATGAACTGGCGGCACGTCTCCCCGACCCCGGTACTAGCGACAGCGACATCATGACCGAAATGATCGCACTGGAGGTACAAAACGGACACACCCTCCCCGAAGCGGTCGCCGCCGTTGCACCACTGTTCGTCGGCGCGTTCAGCCTCACGATCCTCGACACGAACACGTTGGTCGGCCTCCGCGACCCCTTCGGATTCCGTCCCCTCGTGCTCGGCAAGCTCGACGATGCCTGGGTCATAGCCTCGGAGACCTGCGCACTCGACATCGTCAGCGCCAAGTTCGTACGTGAAATCGAGCCAGGAGAGATGGTCGTGGTATCCGAGGCCGGACTCGAGAGCCACTATCCGTTCCCCGAACAACAGACAAGGCAACTGTGTGTCTTTGAGTTTGTGTACTTCTCGCGCCCCGACTCGATCATGGCCGGCAAAAACATCCACGGGGTGCGGCGGCGCATGGGGGTGAGTCTTGCCGACCAGGCGCCCGTTGACGTCGACATCGTGGTCCCGGTCCCGGAGTCTGGCATCCCGGCCGCTCAGGGGTACGCGGCCGCGACGGGCCTGCCATACACCGATGGTTTGGTGAAGAACCGCTACGTCGGACGAACGTTCATCGAACCGGCCCAGTCGATGCGTGACCGGGGCGTGCGTCTCAAGTTGAACGCGATGCCGGGCGAGCTGGGTGGGCAGCGGGTGGTGCTCGTCGACGATTCCATCGTGCGCGGCTCCACCACAAAACAACTGGTTGCCATGGTTCGAGAGGCTGGCGCAACCGAAGTCCATCTACGAATCTCCTCACCTCCGTACCGGTGGCCCTGTTTTTACGGCATGGATACCGGGGACCGCAACACCCTCCTTGCGGCAGGTAGATCGGTCGATGAAATTGCAGCATTCCTCAACGTCGACTCGCTTGCGTATCTCGAGCTCGACCGTTTACTTGCAGCCACCGGGTTAGCACCCGAGACGTTGTGCACGGCGTGTCTTTCCGGACAGTACGCCACTGATATTCCAACCACTACGAACAAGATCGCACTTGAGAATTCGCGATGACCTCCTACTCGGACTCGGGAGTCCATCTCGATGCAGCCGACGCTGCGGTCGCCCGGATCAAACCTGCGGTGGTCGCGACATGGGGTAACAAGGTAATCGGAGGGTTCGGTGGTTTCGCCGCTGGACTTCGCATGCCCGATGGATACACCGAGCCGGTGCTCATGATGTCGACCGATGGGGTCGGCACGAAGGCCGAGGTTGCTCGTCAGACCGGTAAGGTCGACGGACTTGGCTGGGACCTCGTCGCCATGTGCATCGACGATCTCGTCGCCGCAGGTGGGCGCCCCATCGCGATGAGTGACTACATCGCGATTGGGGAAATAGATACCGAGTTGGTCGTTCGTATCGTCGAGTCGGTAGCGGCGGCCTGTGCCGCCGCCGATGTTGCTCTGGTCGGCGGGGAGATCGCCGAGCATCCGGGGGTGATGGAACCCGACGCTTTCGACGTTGCTGGCACGGCGCTCGGCATCGTCGAGGCGTCAGCGGTGATCGACGGATCCCGGATCGTTCCAGGGGACGTCATCATTGGGATCGATAGCCCCAACCTTCGCTCCAACGGGTATTCGTTGGTTCGCCGGCTTATCAACGAGCACACCTCGCTCGATGCGACATTCCCCGGCACCGACAGAACTGTTGCCGATGTCGTCCTCGAGCCGAGTGTTCTCTACACCCCGAGTGTGCTCGCTCTCATCGACACCATCGACGTCAAGGGTCTGGCGCACATCACCGGCGGCGGGTTGCTCGGTAACCTGCCTCGCATCCTTCCCGCGACGACCGATGCGGTGATCGAGACGGGCTCCTGGGTCGTCCCGGACGTGTTCACTGTGTTCTCCGATTGGTCGGGGGCGGACCGAGCGGAAAGGTACTCCACCTGGAATATGGGTATCGGATTTGTCGCGGTTGTCGCACCGGGCGATGTGACCGGCACCCTCGAAATGATCGCAACGCATGCCAGATCGGGCAGTGCGATCGGGGTCGTGACGCCGGGTGCGGGCGTCGTGCAGTTGACATAACAGCCCAACCCCGACATTCTTGCGTTCATACTGCCCATATGGCCGGTATGAACACCACAACACGAAAGGGAGATCGCCATGGCCGACCTTGTTTCACGGTCTCAGGACCTTATCGCCCCAGTCATCTCCTGGGACACCGACATCGAGATCGTCGCGGGAAACGGTTCGTATGTCACGTCCGCCAGCGGTGAAGAGTATCTTGACTTCGCCTGCGGCATCGCGGTCAACAACCTTGGGCATCAACACCCGGGCGTGAAGGCCGCAGTGCTCTCCCAGATCGACAAGCTCTGGCACGCCGGTGGTGTGTTCCGATACGAAACGCTTGTGGGTGCCGCCGAACAACTTCGGGATATCACCCCGGACGGGATCGAGAAGTTCTTCTTCATGAACTCTGGCGCAGAAGCCGTGGAGGGTGCCGTCAAGCTGGCCCGCAAGACAACGGGCCGCCAGGGCATCGTGGTGTTCCGCGGTGGATTTCACGGGCGCACTATGGGGTCCGTCTCGTACACCACGTCCAAGGCCGCCTACCGCCAGGGTTACCACCCACTGGTCGGCTCGGTGTTCGTCACACCGTTCCCGCACCCCTATCGCTGGGGTATGACCCAGGACGAAGCGAACGAGTTGGCACTCAATGAGCTCCGGCTCAAACTCAAACACGAAATCACACCTGGAGAGATCGCGTGTTTCCTCATCGAACCGCTCCAGGGCGAAGGCGGGTACTACCCGGCGTCGCGTGAGTTTCTTCAAGCAATCCGGGATATCGCGACCGAGCATGGCATCAAACTCATTCTGGACGAGGTTCAGACCGGGTTCGGTCGCACCGGAGACTGGTTCACGTCACAGGTGTACGACATCCAGCCCGACGTTCTTGTCATGGGCAAAGCAATCGCCAACGGTTTCCCGCTTTCGGCGGTCGGTGCCTCGGCGGATCTGCTCGATGAGTGGCCGCCGGGATCTCATGGTTCAACCTATGGTGGCAACCCCGTTGCTTGTGCGGCATCTATCGCGACGGTGGATGGACTCAGGGACGTCCTGCCCGGTGTCAACGAGCGCTCCCTCCACGCGTTTGCGCGGTTCCGCGAAATGCAGTCGCGGTACCCCATCATCGGCGATGTCCGCGGTCTCGGTCTCATGATCGGCATCGAACTCGTTGGCGAGGGCAACACACCCAACCCCGATGCGTGGAAGTTCGTTGGTAAGTTTGCACGCGATCACAACATGTTCATTTTGAACTGTGGTCCCGACGCCAACGTGATCCGGTTCATCCCACCGCTCAATGTTTCGATGGAGGACCTGGACAAGGGCATCGACATCCTCGATGCGGCGCTCACCGCCCACGAAAGTGCCTCCGCATAAAACTTTCCGATTTTGGTGTCCATGTGGAGCCAAGGTCGCAGAGGTTGCTCGCAGTTAGCGGAGAGTTCTCGCTGCTGCGCTCGCTCGACTACCCGAATTGGCACGTTGGGGCCGGTCACGGCCGGGAACGATGAACGCCGCAAAGGCCAGCAGCATCGCTGCGACTCCGGCCCAATCGCCGAACTGCGTGTAAATCGTGGGTCCTTCGGTGCGTAGCCGCACCGTACCAACGAGCGCCGATTCCGTGAGCAGCTCCGTCTCACGGACGATCGCACCATCGGCCTGGACAAACGCTGACTTACCCGTGATGGCTGCATGCACGAGATCTTGTCCGATCGCCGCCGCGTTCACACGGGTGAGGCCGATGAACTGGTCGCTCGCCGGGGAAGGTCCGTAGGAGGACTCGTTCGTGGCAACAACAATGAACTGACCTCCCGCAAGAGCCTCCTCGCGCAGGTAACGCGGAAAGGCCCCCTCGAAAGAAATTACCGACCCGATATCACCAAACAAAGTCTTGAACACGACGGCTTCCTTGCCACGCTTCATATCGCGTGGCACCTGGTCGAGTTGGGGGATAAAGCTCAACAACTCACGCATCGGAACAAACTCACCAAACGGCACGGGGTGACGTTTGTCATAGGTCCCGACAAGGTTGCCACCGGGGGCATACATCACGTTCACGTTGCGGAATTCGTGCGTCGAAAGGCTCAGTGTTCCGCTGATCAACATGTACGCACCGAGACGCGCTCCCTCGGCGGTGATTTCGTCACGGATCACGTCGTTGTCGAGCGGCGAAACGGGGGATCCCGTGGAGTTCTCCGGCCACACGACGAGATCAACCGAAAGATCAGGAAGTGCACGGGTCAGGGCCATGTGTCGGTCGTAGATGCGTTGGTTCTCGTTCTGACACCGGACTTGAGGACAGGGTGACCCGCCCTGCACGATCGCCACTGTGACCGCGGGACCGCCAGGTGATGGGGCGAAGAATGTGCCCGCCATCACGAAAAGCACCGTCGCGACACTGCCATCGACAAGGTACTTCCAATGATTCTTATCCTCGAAAACGAGCACAAACCCGGCGGCGACCGCAATAGTCAGAGCCGACCATCCGATGGGTCCGATCCACTGCACGGACCCAATCGCTCCGGGTAGACCGGCGGTTGCGTAACCAATTGACCCCCAGGGGAACCCACCGAACGGAAAGTAACCCCGGGCCATCTCGAACCCGACCCAGACGCCGATGGCTATAAACCACCACCGCCGCTCGGGCCACAAACGAAATGCCCAAAGAACGAGGCTCATCACTGCCATCGTGGTCGCCTGGTAGACCGTCAGCGGAAGCCATGCAACAACGCCCAACGTCATGATGTACGAGAGCATCAGTCCGAAGAAGACCGCACCGGTGACCCATCCGTAGATCAACGCGAGAAACGCTCTCTCCTCGCGACGGATCGCCCACAGGAGGGGCGCCGGAGCCACAAATGCAAGAACCCCCAAACCGATTGGGGGGAATGACGCCCAAAGAAGGAGTCCGCTTAAAAGTGCCGCACCGAGTCCAGCCATTGTGTAGAGACTAGCCGGGCGTGTCTGTATACAAAGAGTCGCGTAGAGTGGCCAGATGGATGACCTAGCAGTAGCCCTTCAAGCAGCCGATGCTGGCGCCGCGATTTTGGCTGACCGGTTCGGTGGACGTCTCCACGTCAGACAGAAGGGGCGTCTCGACCCGGTCACCGAGGTCGACCTGGCATCTGAGAAGGCGATCGTCTCCGTCCTAACCGAACTCCGCCCGGACGATGGCATCCTCGCCGAGGAGGGTTCGGGTCAGGCAACGGCCGGGCGCCGGTGGATTATTGATCCACTCGACGGGACCGTGAACTTCATCCACGGCATCCCCCACTTCAGTGTCTCCATCGGTCTCTGGGACGGGGACATCGGTCTCGTCGGGGTTGTGGTCCATCCGATCAGCAACGAAACATTTGCGGCCGCGCGGGGCGAGGGTGCGACACTGAACGGACAAACAATCCACGTAAGTGACGCAACTGTACTTCACCAATCCGTCGTTGTAACCGGTTTCCCGTACGACCACGACCAGTACGCAACCGACTACGCCGCACCGTTTACGGCCGTACTCGCCGAGGTGAATGGGATACGCCGTCTTGGTTCCGCCGCTCTTGATTTCGCATGGGTTGCCGCGGGCCGGTTCGACGCATACTTCGAGATGACCATCGGACCATGGGATGGTGCCGCTGGCATGGTGCTCCTCTCCGAGGCGGGCGGAAGGACGACCGATCAGCACGGAACACCATCCACCCCGGACACATCGCTCATCATTGCAAGCAACGGCAACCTCCACGACCGCCTGCTTGAGATCATCGCACCGCTCGTGCCTCCCCATCTCAGCAACCCAACCGAGCGAAACACAAACCGGTGAGAAAACTCGTTCATGCGGACAGGGTCATCCGTCACGATGGCGTTCTCGGTGACGCAGTCCTGATCGAGGACGGTGTGATCGTCGCGATCGGTGAACACGCCGAGTTGCAGCGGCCAAATGTTCCAGAGGAACCTTTCCCTGGTGCGACCATCATCCCCGGTCTGCGCGACGCCCACTTCCACCCGATCTGGTACGCCGACCTTCTCGACGGTATTTCCTTGAAGTCGGCGACCTCGATCGCCGAAGTTCAGCAACGGCTCAGCCGTGCGGCCGAGAAGAGTCCCGGCCGAGGCCCCCTCCATGCGTCACGTCTCGACGATGATCACCTCGTTGACCGTCGACTCCCAACATCGGATGACCTCGATGCGGCGGTACCGGACCGTCCTGTCCTGGTCACCCGCTACTGCGGCCATGTCGCCACCGCCAACAGCGCGGCACTCGCCGCAGCCGGAATCACGGCGGCAACACCGGACCCCCCTGGCGGGTCGTTCGATCGGTATGAAAGCGGAGAACCGACCGGTGTTCTACGCGAGACCGCGATCGGCATGGTGGTTGGCGCGGTCCCCCGTCCCCGCGTCGGAGTCAACGAGCTGCTCCACGCGATGAGGATGCTCGCAAGTCTGGGGTTGACGTCGATCGGAGCGATGTTGCGTTTTGGCGACGAGGTCGACGCGATAGTCGCAGTCGCTGCGGAACTCCCGATCAAGGTTCACGCCTACATCATTGCGGACACGCCCGAGGAACTTCGCACCGCGATCGACTCCGCCGGTGGTCGTCTCCAATGGCAGGGCATCAAACGGTTCGCCGACGGCTCCTTCGGTGCCCACACCGCGGCGATGGTGGAGCCCTTCACGGACGTAGATACCCTCGGCACGCTCAGGCTCACTGACTACGACCGGACCCTCGCCGCAGAATCGTTGACACTTGGTGGCGATGTCGCGTTTCACGGGATTGGTGACCGGGCGATCGCAGCAATCCTCGACCAGTTCGAAGAACTCATCGCCGACGGGTGGAGCCCCGACCGGTTCCGTATCGAACACGCCTCAGTCCTGACGGGGGATCTCGTTGAGCGCATCGCCCACACCGGTGTGATCGCGTCCGTGCAACCGGCGTTTCTCCCGTCCGAAACCGACTGGCTTGAGGCACGGGTCGGCTCCGAGCGCATGCCGCGGACGTATCCGCTGCGGTCGCTGCTCGACGCCGGGGCACTGCTTGCGGGCGGTTCCGATTGTCCCGTCGAATCGCCGAACCCATTCTGGGGTATGGCCGCAGCAATCGACCGTGCCGGCATCGTCCCCGAAGAGGGCCTGACTTCGGCCGAACTGTTCACGGAAGGTTCCGCCGCTGCACTCAAGCAGCCGCGACCACTAGCCATCGGAAGTCCCGCCGACTTCGTCGTGGTCGATAGGAACCCGCTTACCGCCACCCCCGACGAACTGCGAGCAACCACTGTGCTCGACACCTACGTCGATGGGACACCGGTTCTCGTCGACAGAACCCTGCCATGGTGGGATGCCTGAACACATCCGCCGATCACCCACGAGGCCGGAGTCCAAGGCACTCTCCGGGTAACAAGATTGCGGGCTATCAAACGGCGAGTTCGGCCTCGTTGGCGTTGCTCTGTGGCAATCCATCGGCGAGCAGGTCAAGATGAAGCTTCACCTGGTGCTCCTCAAAGAACTCTCGAGCGGCGGTTCCGGCTTCGCGTCCGACGGGGTCGTCGAGTCCGATTGTCTTGGCGAACAATGCACGCATGACGGCGAGATTCATGGGACCACCGGTCTCTTCCCACAGCAACTCACCGTCGCGAAAGGCCGCAACCGCGCCCTCCCTATCGCCGCTGAATGCCGCATCCACAGCAGCGACGAAGCGCCGGAGACCCCGCGTTGCGCGGCCACGTCGATAGTCAGCGTCGAGACGTTTGCCAATCGTGCGAATGCCGTCGTGGTCTCCCGTCCAGCCCGCCGCAAACATGGCCGACTCGAGGCCGGCAGGGTACGAACCGGTGATGCGGTCCATGTGAGGAATGAGTTTGGCAACCTCATCCACCCGACCCGCGCAGATCAGGGCGTTGGCCTGGAAATTGATCATCAACCCGCGAAGTTGAGGATCCGTCGAGTCGAGATACTTTTCCAAGACTTCAAACAGCTCCCGTGATAACTCGGCATCGAATCCATGTCGCAGCATCGTTATGGCGTTACGCATGATGATGTATTGCTCAGCCCAGAAGTCGGGAACATCGAGGGAGTCGACGAGCGACAGCTTCTCCAGTGCTTCGTCAAGCTCCCCGTAAGCAATAGTTTGGAGCGCGCCTATGAACGAGGACCGGAGAATCCATGACCGGCTTCCCAACCGTTCGGCGATGTGAATGACTTCCTCAAGGATCCGCGGATCTCTAAGGTCGTCAGGGCCAACGACGATCGCCAGGTTGTTGAGGGCCCGCGCACGCTCGGGAAGAAGATCATGGGCACCCGCGATGTCGGCCGCACCGCGTAACAATGCACTGCCTTCAAGCCACCTTCCCGCGTTACCAAGGGCAGTCCCCTTGTTGATCAGCACGTGGGCTACCTCCGCAACGAGGTCCAGCTCTTCCAATACGGGCAGTGCGACGTCGGCGACCGCAATCGACTCCGCGGATCGGCCCGCCAACATCAGCGCGCGCGACGTCTCGCCAGCGAGCTGGGCCCATGCAAGGTCCGAACGTTGCGGCGTTGCTTCGTAGACCGGAAGAATGATCTCTACCGCTTTGTCCGCTTCGAAGTTCCCGGAAAGCACCTCGGAGAGCCGAACGGACGCTGAAACGATGCCGTCATCATCACCAGCATCTTGATAGAACTCGAGTGCGAGACGAGCAAGATTGGCGGCCTTGTCCACCTCTCCGTCCGCTTCCCACGATTCGGCAGCAGCAAGCTGGAGTAGCGCGACCTCAGCGGGGTCGGTCATCATCGCTATCGCCTGCTCGTAGAGGCTCGCGGCCTGGACATCGGAGTGAAGACTCGCCGCACGCTCGGCTGCGGCCACGACGGCCCTGCGGGCGTGCTCGACGACCTCGGCGTTATCGGGGGCTGCGGCCGCTGCGTTCGCGTAGTGTCCGGCGATGATCCCAGCGACTTCAACATCGCCATCAGCCTCGAGCCGTTGCGCGATGGCGAGATGCCGATTCACCCGCTCGGAACGAGACAATCTCGCATAGGCAACCTCACGAATCAGACCTTGCACGAAGCGGAACTGGCCGCGCTCGGGCGAACGGGGGTCTTCGTCGAACTCAAGGATTTCGCTGCGAACGAGATTTCGCAGCAGCGGTTCCACCGCCTCCGGGCTCTTGCCTTGTAGCTCGGACACACTGACAAGTGTCATGGACATGCCTACCACGGCCGCGTCCTGGACGACGGCCAACTCGTCGGGGTCGAGCCGGTCGAGTCGTGCTCCGATAATGGCACTAACCGAATCCGGGATAGTGAGGTCCTCGTCATCACCGAGGAAGCGGAACCTGTCTCCATCGGCCTCAAGACGTCCGCTGTTCACGAGCATTCTGACAAACTCGACTGCATGAAGCGGGATTCCGGCCGCTCGATCTGCGATGCGGTTGACCATCGTTTCGGGAAGACCCGGCGCGAGCCCGGCTGTGAGAGCCCGCATCGACCCCGCATCGAGACGACTCAGATGTATCGACAAAGTCTGTCGCCGACCCGAGCCCCACCCCGGCCTGCGGTCGAGAAGATCTGGTCGGGCGAGTGTCACGACCAGAATCGGATGCTGCGTCGTCCGCTCGACAAGTTCGTCAACGAAGTCAAGCAAACCCGCATCTGCCCAATGCAAGTCCTCGAAAACCATGAGCACGGTGCCCCGCTGGGCGATTCTCTGGAAGAACGTTCGGAGCGCGGAAAACAACTCTGAGCGATCACCGGCTGGCATCGAAGCGATACCAATCAAGGCCGCCAGTCTGGATTCGATCCAGGTCTGATCGTCCTCGTCAGGAACGAATTCGGCGACCACGGTGCGCAACTTCATGCGACTCTTTATCGGATCTTCACCCTCGGAAATGCCGGCCCGATGACGCACCATCTCACCGAGCGCCCAGAACGTAACACCGTCACCGTACGCCGGGGATCGGCCGTTGTGGTAGTACACATCTTCGGTGATGCCGTCTATGTAGCGCAGTAACTCCTGGGCAAGACGGGACTTCCCAATCCCGCCCTCCCCCACGATCGAAACCAGGCGCGCCCGGCCGTCACGGCCAGTCGCATGGAGCTGATCCTTGAGCATGCGAAGTTCGTCGCCGCGACCCACAAACGGGGCTTCGCGCAGATCACTGCCGCGCCGAGTGCCTGAGCGAGCAACCACCCGCAACGCCTGGAAAGCAGATACCGGGATCTCCTTGCCCTTGACGGTGTGCTCTCCAAAAGCAGAGAACTCGATCGAACCGCCCACCAGGTCATGGGTCGATTGACCGACCAGCACGGCACCGGGTGGCGCCAATGACTGCAAGCGGGAGGCCGTATTGACAAGGTCACCCACGACAAGACCGTGCAGGTTGCCGCCTGGTCCAACGGCCGCCTCCCCGGAGAGAACGCCAGCTCGAGCAGAAAGTTCGGGTACAGCAATCTCGGACCCGAGGCCAGCGACCATGTCGACGAGTTCTAGTGCCGCCCTCGTTGCCCGTTCGGCATCGTCCTCGTTGGCGGTTTCCGCACCCCACACACCCATGACGGCATCGCCAATGAACTTGTCGGTGGTGCCTCCATAACGACCGATGATGTCACGACAGCGCTCGTAGTACGTGGTGAGCATCGCCCGCACATCCTCGGCGTCCCGGTCCTCGGAGAACGACGTGTACCCGACAAGGTCTGCGAATACAACAGAAACAAGGCGCCGCTCCGCGATGCCAGAGGCTCCGGATTGCGACTGGCCCGACTCGGTAGCGCTGTGAAGCTGGGATCCACAGTTAAAACAGAACTTGTTCGCCGAACCGTTTGCGGTTGCACACGAGGGGCAGGTGATCGACAGCGCGGCACCACAATTCGAGCAGAACGAGTGTCCAGACTCGTTTTCCGTATTGCAGTTGCTGCAAACCACTGTGTACTCCCCATATCAGGTCGCGAAGAGACCTGAGCATATCCCGCACAAAGGCTCCCTGTCGACAAGAAGCTCCCCCGAAAACCGAAGCCTCTCTCCCTAGAAGCCTCTGATCGCAAGACCGAACCACGGAACCGACAGCACGAGGCGAACCTTGAGCGCTCCAAGCATCGCGACCAGCAATTGCTCCGTCTCGTTATCGGCGTTCGATGATGCTCCAGTATTCGCAAGCAATCCGATCATATGTCCATCCGCACGCCTGACGTGACCCATAAAGCGACCCACCGGCATCACCACCCACCGCAGGGAATCGTCGTCGGCAAGGATCTCCAACCGACGGCGTTTCTTGCTGAATCGAGAGAACTCGCGCTGCAAGACCGTAAAGGACTGGTCTCCAACATCAACCTTGAACCGAGCTCCACGAATGATGGCATGCCAGGAGTCACGCCGGTTGAGCGCAGGCGAGCCGGCAGCAATCTCAACACCATCTCGTAACAACGCTATGCGTCGGTATTCGTCTTCAACGATCTCATACGGTTCAATGCCTGCCACACCAGGAATCTAGCGATCTCCCGACCAGACGAGTGCCCCTCCTTGAATCGAGGGGTGGGCGAAGGCGTGATTGTGGACCAGATCCCTTGGACCTGGTCACGTCTAGGGTCGCGCTTGGTGAATCGCTTCACTCAATGGGCGTGCACGCAGACGGTCGGCGACGACCGCGGCACTGTCGAGCAAAGGCCCGATGTCTGCATGCGCTGGATCAGTCTCCGCGAGGGCCTGGGCGAGACGCCACTTGGCCTTCGCCTCGTAGTACCCCTGGCCGCCCCAGGCTCGAACAGCTTTTCTCCAGAGTTCGGGATCGTTCTCACCACCCGCCCTGGCGAGGTCCGCCGTGGCTGTGGCCCAAAGTTCCGCCGAAAACAGGGCGGGTGGATTGTTCCTGACAAACATGTCATGCCAGCTACGAGCCGCTTCCAGCCATGTGGCATCGCCCGCTCCAGACTCGAGAGCATCCGCCACCAGTTCGATAGCACTGCCCGCGAGCAACGCCGCTGCCGACCAACAATTGGTGTCACCGAGCAGCGGAAGGGCTTCCAACGCGACGTCATACCCCGCGGCGAGATCACCTCCCCACCGATGTTGTGAGAGCCGAGCCGCCCAACTCGGTCCTCTGATCTCGGGATCCAGATCGGAAATATCCACTCTCGCGAGTTCTTCCCATGCGCCGTCCGCCAACTCCCCGTCACCGCGTTCGACAGCCAGGATTAACACGGACATGACCCGCGCGAGTTCCGGCTTGTCCCGTGTGTCAGCAGGCGGGACGGCTCGCAACCGATCTTCGGCCTCCTCCCATCTGCTGAGTCCAAACAATGCCTCGAAGGCATTCGTGAGGAGAATCGCCTGCCACCGATCTCGGCCAAGCTCGGCAGCGACAGTCGCTCCCTCATCGGACATCTGCAAGTACTTCGTTAGCTTCCCAGTAACGCCACACACGGTCCCCTGGTTGGTGTATCCAAGAAGCAGCGAGCGGGAATCACCATTGTTTTGAGCTTCCTGGCGCAGTTCATCGAAGTAGCGGTCAGATGTTTCAATGTCTCCGCGGTTGCCATACGCAGTCGCGAGGGCGCCAACCGCGCGTGACCGAGCCGCTCCGGCACGTGAAATGTCGGCAGTGTCGTGTGCGATACCGAGAGCGCTAGCGACCGCTAAGGCCCGCTCCCCGATCCGTATCGCCTCGTCAAGGTCCCCCGCCAGCATGAGGTGGGCGGCGTAGCTCCCCAGAACCTGAACAAGCTCCTCACTCGGCGAATCATCCGGGATGAGGCGAAGAGCTTCAAGATGGGCCGCCAGAGCGTCCCCGTTGCGCCCCTTCACCCAGTACTGGCCCGCCAATGCCGAGTGAAGCAAACTCAAGGTTGCTGTATCGGTCGGGGAGACGCGTGCAATCTCGGCCTCGACCAGGCTGATGGCCAGACCGCGCGGATCACCGAAATCGCTGTAGGAATCCAGCACGCGGAGCACCAGGTCGGCGTGGGAGCTGCCAACCGTCCCTTCCGGATCAGTAGCGTCGTCCCATAGGTCCAGCGCGAGTTCGAGGTACGCCAGCACATCGATCCCCGCCGAGGTTCTTTGTGCCGACGACGCCGCATCAACAGTTGCTGCCAATGCTCGCGTCGGATCATTCGCATGAAGCCAATGGTGAAGTACCACACCAGGATGGCTGCCACGACTTTCGAACACCTCGCCGATACCCCGGTGCAACCGAGTTCGTCGCCTCGTTGCCAATCCGTCGTAGAGCGTCTGTCGTATGAGGGCGTGAGTAAACACGAACTCCTCCGGGCCGGTGCCCTCCTCGAAGATACCGGCACTCACCACCGCGGTCACTACTTCGTCGATCTGCCCCTCATCAAGACCCGCGATCGATCCCGCCACATCGATGGAGAAAGTGGGTCCGATGACGGCCGCGACTTCGAGAACTGCATTGGCGTTGTCCCCCAACCTGTCGAGACGCCGCCCGACGACGTCTCGCACCCCTTCGGGAATTCCGTACTCCTCAATGGGGACCTCCGAAATCCACTGACCATGTGCGTCGATCGCCCCCTCATCCTCAAGATGCATGGTGATTTCCTCGATGAAGAACGGGTTCCCCTGGGTTTCCTCCGAGATGGAGTCCACCACCGCTTCAGGAGCCTCGGCACCGAAACGGGCGGCGATGAGCTCACCGACCTCGCTCTCGGTGAGGCGAGGAACCGGGATCCGCACCAGTCGGCGTTCGCGCCTCAGGTCGGTGAGGAGTTGAGGCAACGGATGATTGCGCACCAGGTCGGTGTCGCGGTACGTTCCGATGAGCAGCAGCGCCAGATCGTCTGCGTATCGCGCGAGGTGGGCAACCACCCCGAGTGAGTGCTCATCCGCCCAGTGCAGGTCATCCAGTACAACAACCACTGGGAGACCGGCGGCGTCCGCTCGTAGAAGCCGCGCAAATGCTTCCGCCATCAAGTATCGAGTGGTGTCAGGGTCCGCCTGGACCGGCGGAGGTAGGGTCACCTGAGTGACAACGCCCGGCACGAGTTGGGCGACATTTCCCGACGCCGGGCCAAGGTCCGCAATTAACCCCGGGCGTGCGCCAAGAACCGCACGTGCGATCTCGATGAAAGGTTGATACGGTAACGCCGCGTCGGGAGTGCAACGTCCTCCGACGATGGTCGCACCACGCTCGACAGCCTCGCGACACCATGTTGATACCAAAGCGGTCTTGCCGATTCCCGGTTCGCCGATGACTACCGCAAACCTGACACCGTCAGTGGCCGCCCCATATGCCGTCTCGATCGCCGCCGCCTGCTTCTCACGCCCGACCAGCAGTCGAGGAACACCACGACGAAGAAACTCCGGGAACGGGATCACCGTCTCCGCTGACTGCGTCTCCGCGACGACCGCCGCACCGACCGTCCACAGTTCCACGGGCTCCACGACACCCTTGAGTTGATACGGTCCAAGGGGCTGAAATCCGAACTTTGCTCGCCTGCCGACAAGCGAACGGACAACCCCCGTGACGACAATCTGCGACGCACCCGCAATCTCACAGACACGCGATGCCACAGCCACCGGCAGTCCGGATACGTCTCCATCTTCTCCGGTAACAAGCTCACCAGCGTTGATGCCAATGCGAAGTTTCAGACGATGGGCCTCGGATATATCACGGTTGTAGACATTGACGCCCTCAAGAATCCGTTGTGCGGCAGTGATCGCATCGACAGAGGAATCGAATACGACAAGGGCACCATCGCCGAGATTCTTCACAATTCGACCGCCGGTGGATGTTACGGCGTCGGCAACAATCCTGTCGTGTTCACGACCGATCTTGTCAGCGCCGTCATCGCCAATGAGCTCACGAAGACGGGTCGATCCGACCTGGTCTGTGAACAGGATCGTTGCAACGCCCCTCCCTACCACGACGCTGGCATTCCCGGGAATAGCTTGACCGCTATTCGCTGATCACTCGGTCGGTATCGGCAAGACGCTGGGCCAGAACTGCCATCAGCTCGACGGCGATCTCAGGGTTGGTCTTGACGAGGGCACGGAAATCCCATCGAGTGATCACGAGGACACTGACATCCGTTTTCGCGCTCACCGTTGCGGTGCGTGCGGTGTCGTCAAGTAAAAGAGCGATCTCCCCGAAGTAGTCACCGGGGGCGTACTCGGCCAACAAAGTGTCTCCGCGGGTCACGACGGCGGATCCCTCAAGCAGCAGATAGAAGCCCATCGTGCTTCCCGTGTCCTCACGAATGATCTGGTCCCCGGCCGCAAACTCTCTCTTGCGCGCCAATGACGCGAGGCTCGTGAGGCTTTTGTCGGAACAGCTTGCAAACAGCGGCGTGCCGCGCAGAAATTCAACAGTGTTCATGGGTCCCTCTCGCTGGTCCATGCGGACATTAGCAAGCGGAGCTACGGCGCACCCGATTAGCGGGTCGTTAGACGGCGACCTCGAGCGAGAGACACGGTGTGCAGAGGTATCCCTGCTCGTTGAAGCGGACATCGTTGTCAACCGCTCCGGTACAAAACGAGCAGCGTTGCACGACGAAGTCTTCCGCGATTGCTTGATACGGCCCGTCACCTCGAAGGAGGTCGGTGACGAGCGCGGTCCTGGCCACACCATTATTCATAGGGCGACGAGGTTAGCGCGTTTAACAGCCAGTCAATCCTTGCGACTCAGAATGTAGGCACCGAGTACGACCACCAGCATGCCGATGATCTGGATCGGGCCGATACTCTCGTCGAGCACCACAACTCCGAGGAACAGAGCGACAAGCGGAAGGAAATAACCGACGACCGATCCACGCGAGGCGCCGACCCTGCCGATTAATGACACATGCAGCGTTCGGGCGACTCCGGTGCCAACGACTCCAAGTATCAGGAGAGCAACGATCGACTCGGTCGAAGCACCCGGTGTGTAGGCCGGGATACCCAGCGGTGCGAGGACAACGACCGCCGTGATGAGGGCCCACAGAATGACCGCCGCCGCCCCGTACTTTGGTTGCATCGGGACGAGTATGTTCGCCGCAAGTCCGTACCCCGAGATCGCGATGACAACAAAGAGCACACCGAGGGCGCTTGACCCTCCCTCTCCCAGCGACGGTAGCGACAGGAGCAGAATGCCAGCGGAGCCGACCGCAAGACCCGCCACTCGTCGCCTCGAAGGGAGCTTGGCCATGAAGAGGGCAGCCCATAGGGCAGCGGTGATCGGGGCGGCACCGGTGATCATGCCCGTCAGCGCCGACTCAATGCGCTGTTCGGCGAGAGCAAAGAGCACTGCTGGCATCGCTTGGCCGACGACTCCCGCCACCACGATGCGCAGGTAGTCCTCACGATCGATCCGCCGCCGAGCGGCAGGGAACAGGGCCAACGCCGCGGCGCCGAGGGTCACTCGTCCGAAGGCCAGAAAACGGGGGTCGAAGGACCGCAGCGAAAGTGCGATCCAAAAGAATGCCGACCCAAAAACAAGAGCAACAAGCGCAACCAACACCCAGTGTCCGCGTTGGAAGTCCCCGGTGTGAGACCCTTCAGATGTCGAAAGAACCCTACGCGTGTCAGCCACTAGTCGGTCGACTCGGGAGCTGACCTTCCGAGGATCTCACGGATCGGTTGAGCAACTTCTTCATACTCGGCGTGGCGTCCCGTTTCGATCTTCGAGTAGACCAAGGTGTCGCCAAGGGTGACCTCAAATACACCACCCTTTGATGGGATCAGCGTCAAGTCGTCGATGTTGTGCTCGAACTCGTCGAGCAAACCCTGTGTCATGCGAACTGCACGGTCTGTGTAGTGTCAGGCCGCGCAGTATTCCAGTGTCATCTTCATGCCAGGCACTGTAGTCACTCATCTGCTACCTCCCGGTGCCCTCGTCGACGAAGGTCCCGCCTGGGGGAAAGGTTCCCATCGTCAACGAGAGCCACAACTCACGACGGAAACGGCAGCAAGGTCGTCGACGACCACATGTGCACCGGCGTTGAGAAGGTCAGTGACGTTGTCGTGGCGCGCTACACCGATGACGAGACCGAAACCTCCCATGCGGCCCGCGGCGACGCCAGCAATGGCATCCTCGATGACAACTCCCCTCACCGCTGAAATGCCGAGATCGTCGGTCGCGGCGAGAAACACGGCTGGTGATGGTTTCCCCGGTAGACCCCGTTCGGCGGCAACCTCCCCATCGATGACGACGTCGAACGACACATCGACGTCCGCGGCCTGGAGCACGACACTCGCATTCCTACTGGAGGTGATCAGAGCAGTCGATATGCCGACCCGGCGAAGCTCGGCAAGGAGGCGCAGCGTCGAAGGATACGAATCCGCGCCGTATGCGGAGAGTCGCGCAAGGAACGATTGGTTCTTCCGGTTGCCAAGACTGTGCACGGTGTCAGCCGACGGAGGATCGCCGGGTCGCCCCTCGTCGAGCATGATTCCACGAGACGCCAGAAAGGCCCGTACGCCGTCGTACCGTGGCTTACCGTCAACAAACTCGAGGTAGTCCGCCACAGGATCGAACCGGTCGACGTCGGGACCAACCACCCTCACCAGGAACTCGTCAAAGACTTCTTTCCAGGCCGCCGTATGGGCGGCAGTGGTATCGGTGACAACACCGTCCATGTCAAAGACGACCGCATCGAACTCGGTGACGTCGATCGTGGCTGATCCATGGCGCGAATCATTCGGTTGAGGCATGCGTGGTTTCCTGTATCAATAGAAAAGGTGGTCGAGGGGCGGCCTCTATCCCTTAGTTCCCGAGCCCGCAACGCCCTGTACGAAATAGCGCTGAAAGGCAAAGAACACAATGGCAATGGGGATCGTCGCGATGATGGTCCCAGCGAGAATCGTGTTCCACGGTTGTGCGTTCCCGAACGCCGCTCGTATGTTTGCGAGTCCGAGCGGCAATGTCGCCAGGTCGGGGTTGCCTGGAACCGCTATCAGCGGATGCATAAAGTCGTTCCACACTCCCTGAATCGACAGAATCGTGAGAGCGATAAGTCCGGGTCTGGCGAGCGGCAACATGACCTTGGTGAACGTTTGCCAGGTCGATGCTCCATCGATTGCGGCGGCCTCGAGCATTTCGTTTGGCAGTTGTTCAAAGAACTGCTTCATCAGGAAGATTCCGAACGCGTCGAACATCAGCGGCAGGATCAACCCGGTGTATGAATTCAGTATCCCGAGCTGCTTCATGATGAGGAATTTGGGGATGAGCAGCACAACACCGGGCACAGCAAGAAGCATGACGACGGATGCGAACATGACCTGTTGCCCGCGGAACTTCATCTTTGCCAGGGCGAACCCGGCGAGAGAGTCGAGGAACACTCTCCCGATGACCACGGTCGTCGTCACCACAAACGAGTTGAACGCCCACCTCGGCAGCCGAACGTTGCTCGTATCGAGACCCCGAATACCATCAAGCGTCCACCCCATGTCCGGATCGGCCCAGAGTTGGACTGGGTTCTGTTGGATGTCTGGCAACGTCTTGAACGAGGTCACGATCGTCAGGATGAAGGGCATGATGAACAGGAGGGCGAAGAAGATCAACGCTGCGTAACCAGCGACGCGCTTGGCAATCTGGCTGAGATCCGAGGCTTTCGCCGTCACCACCGCCATGTCAGGTCACCCCCTTCGAGGTGTTCACGCGACGCTGCAGGAACGCAAAGAACATGATTATCACAAACAGGAGAATGGCGATCGCGGCTGCAAGGCCAGCCTCGGAGTTGCGGAACGACTGGAAGTAGATCCAGAAAGCTGGCGTGATCGTTGTCTTGCGCGGACCACCGAAATTGGTTGCATAGATCTGGTCGAAAACCTGCCATGTCCCAATGAGCCCGAGGGTGACAACGAAGTAAATCGTCGGGCGCATCATGGGGACGATGACGTACCGGAATCGTTGGAACGAGCTGGCCCCGTCCACTGTCGCAGCCTCTTCCACGGACGGTGAGATGCTCTGCAGCCCCGCCAGGAAAATAAGCATCATCGTGCCTGTAGTTGTCCACGTGACGAGCATCATGATCGCAAACATCGCCACGCTCGGCCCGGCCATCCATTCCCACAGGGAGAGCCCCATAAACTCGACCGATTTCGCCCACCCTGGAGCCTGGTCGACACCGAAGACACCGAGTACGTTGTGAATCATGCCGTTTGCGTTGTTGAGCCAGTTGATGTTGTCGAACGGAAGAACTGCGTTGATCGCACCTTGACTCTGAAACATGAAGATGAAGATCAGGGTGACCGCGATGGAACTCGTGATCGACGGGAAGTAGTAGGCGGTTCTGAAGAAGCTCTTGCCTTTGAGAAACTTCTGATTCAGGATGACCGCAATGACAAGCGAAAGCACCGTCTGGATCGGGACGACACCGACGACATAGTAAAAGTTGTTGCGAATTGACCGTGCGAAATCCGTTTGACGAATTCCGGGTTTGAAGAGCAGCTCGTTGTAGTTATCAAGCCCGACATAGGAACTGTCAAAGGGCGAAACAAAACCGTTCCAGTCCCGGAAACTCACCCAAAGGGTCAGCAGAATCGGGATCGCCACGAAGATGACGAGCCCGATCATTGCTGGTGCGGTGAACACCAGACCGAGAAAGTTGTCTCCGCTGTGGAGGGACCCCCTGGGTGCAAGTTTCGTGGCACGGTGGCCGCCGCGGCGTCTGGGTCCGTTGGCGGTCTTTGCTTTGACCACTCGTGATCCCCTTCCCGAGTTGGGGAGGTGGGGAGGCCGCCTCAGTGACGACCTCCCCACCTCGGGCTATCCGTCGATTACGTCGTTTCCGGCACCTGTGACAGCAGCTATCAGTTCTGCAACGGTAACGGACCCGTCGACCAGACCGGCGGCGTTGTCGTTAAACACACCGATCACATCACCGAATCCGGGGATGAAGCCCCAGCGCTTGGCGTAGTCGGCGCCAGCAACGAATGCTTCCAGGTCCGGGTGTGAGCCGATCCAATCGTTGGAAACCGAGGCCCGAGCAGGCATCACGTTGAACGCGTTGGTCCATGCAAGAGAGCCCTCGGGGTTCGTCAGATACTCGACGAACGCCCACGACGCATCCGGGTTCGGTGCATCAGCGGCGACCCCGTAACAAACGGTGAACGCAAAGGTGCCCTTGCCGGCGGGACCGGCAGGGAGTTCCGCTACCGCGAAGTTCCGATCGGGGAACGTGTCCTGGAGGTAGCCAATGATCCAGTTGCCCTCGATCGTCATCGCAGACTTGGCCTGACCAAACGCCTCGCCAGCCCAACCGGCATCGACATCAGCCGGGCTGATGAAATATCCGGCCTGGTACTGATCTGCAATGAACTGGAGCGCATCGGTCGCGCCCGGGGTGTCCAGCGTGATCTTGGTGACTGCCTCGTCGGTGAGCGCGGCGCCTGCTTGAAACAAGAACGAACCCCACCGTGGGTACTCGACACCCATGGCTAGTCCCGCCTGGGCATCCCCGGCGGCAATCTCAGCAGTCGTGCCGGTGGTCAGTGCTGCTGCCGCTGTGGCCAGCTCTTCCCACGTCGTTGGGACGTCAACACCGGCGGCTTGGAGCGCTTCCGGATCGTAAACGAGGGCCAGTGTTGAGAAGTCCTTTGGTGGGCAATACCAGGTTCCGTTGAACGTGAAGGCCTCACGCAGGGACGGATAGATATCATCCGGGCTACTCAATGCCCCGGTCGGAACCGGTGCCAGAACGCCAGCGTCCGCTAGATCGGCGAGCTTGAAGCTGTCAATGTAGAACACGTCTGGTGGTGCTCCCGATGCCATTGCACTCTGGAGTGCAACGTCATAGTCGGCCTGCGGTTGGAACTCTGCGTTTGCTCCTGTGGCCGTGTTGAATTGGCCAACAAGATCCGAGAGTGCGGTGTTCTCCGCTTCGGAGGACGACCATCCCCACAGCTTGAGGTCGACACCATCGAGCGCCATTGCCGGGGCAACGGACGACGTGGTGTCACCGCCTTCCGTAGGCGCACTTGTTCCACTTGTTGTTGTTGTCGTTGTCGCACTACCTCCGCACGCGGCGGCAACCAGGGCGAGAGCGATCAATAGGAAAGCCCATTTTAATCGTTTCAATTTCTTTCTCCTGTGTCCGTCTACGTCTCTGTTCCGGGGTGTTCCGGCCGAGATCCTATTTCAACAGTCGCTCATGACGTACACCATTGTGTACAAACGAGAAACCGAGAGAAATCCAATGTTCAGGCAACTGTGCGAAGGTCTGCGGGACGTCTCCTTGCAACCGAAGCCCCCCGAATCCGTATATCGCAGCTTGCAAGATTCCGCCCTGGGCCGCGGCATGCATCCCTTGCCCACCGCGGCCCATCGCATCGTCGTGATCGATTCCGACAGCCCGGGCGAAGTACTCGTAGGCGACCTCGGGTCTCCCGATCCGAGACGCCGCCAGCGAGTGCATTGCAAGGCTAAGGGACGACCCGTGATCCGTGATGGGCGCGTAGTAGTCGAATGCGGCGGCGAGGGCCCCGGGTTGGTCGCCGTACTCCTCAAGAAGTACGAGCGCCATCAGGACATCTGCCTGTTTCACCAGCTGCACCTGCTGAGTCCGTGCATCCCCAAGAAGATCATGAAGGGATCTGCGGGTGGGTCGGAACGAATCGAGGTCCACAGGGTCCAGATCGAAGAATCCGTCGCGCTCCTCCCAAACGCCGTCGACGTTCCTACGAAGCACGATGCGCCCGGCGAGGTCCGCATAGGCACCGAGATCCGCCTCGCTGATCGAGAGATCTTTCAGCAGGCCCTCAAGACGAGTTGGGTCGGTCTTCTCAAGCCATCCGGCAGTATCAGCCGCACGGCGAAGTTGCCACCCAGCCATGGCATTGGTGAAGAATGAATCGTCGACGTGGACGTGGTATTCATTGGGACCAATGACGTTGCGGATGTGGGCACCGTCGGCCTCGACCTCGAGACGACTCGCCCAGTACTTGGCCCCGTCGAGCATCATCTCGGCACCGCTGCGGGCCATGAACCCATCGTCACCTGACCAGCGGTGGTAGTGATCGGTTGCCCACGCAACACAAGCCGTAATGTGCTCTTCAAGTTCCCCGGTCCAGATACGAGTACGGTCGCCGTTTGCGAGGTGGCCCCAGACTGGCGTTGCATCGTCGCCGGTGTCGGTAGCTTCCCATGCGTAGAACGCCCCTTCGCGGCCAAACCGGGCAGCTTTGCGGCGGGCACCACCGAGTCCATCGTGGCGGTAGTGGAGGTGGTTCCGGGCGAGGTCAGGCTGAGATACCGTGAGATACGGCACCACATACACGTCGGTGTCCCAGAACACGTGGTGGCGGTATCCGTACCCCGAAAGCAGCCGCGCACCGATGCTGCCCGGACTCTCCGTTGGGGGTGCTGCCGCGATGACATGGAAGGCGGCAAAGCGCAGTGCCCGCTCGGCTCCGGGATCACCTTCAACATCGATTCTGCTCGTCTCCCACCGTCGCGACCAGTAGGGCTCCGAGCGAGCAATGACTTCGTCGACACCGGTTCCGGGCGGAGGGAGTCGACGATCAGCCCAGATCGACGACGAGTAACGAACAAGTTTTGTGATCGTACGAGATGCACCGGTCTCCAGGCGAAACGTACCGTGGAAGCGCGGATGCATCTGATCCCGCAGCACGACCCAGCCCTCCAGTCCAGCCAAACGGCAATCAACCGACAGATTGTGAACGCCATCAATGCTTCGGGCGTCGAGGGATAGTGAATCAGCGTCGAGCTGCTTCCATCCAGTCGCATCCCAAAGCGCTCCGAACGGGCCCTCTATGGTCGCATCGATACCGGCTTCGATCATGACTGTGAGCGGCTCCGTGAGCGCCGTAAACGTGACATCAAGCGCCACGAGACCGGGATCATCCATCGATGCGGTCCGGCGGAATACCGCCTTGACCACACCAGACTCGGCACCCTTCCATATGACGGTGCGCGTCATAACACCGTTACGCAGGTTAAGGGTGCGCTCAAACCCGGCTGGTGAGCGTCGATCAAGGCGGAATGGTTCGCCGTCGATTGTGATGCCCATCCCTGTCCACTCGGGAACTGCGCCGAGTACCGGCAGATCACCGGGCGGCGTGACGAACAGTCCGTTTATAAATGTGGCTGGCACCAGACCATCAAAACCCTCTTCGAAACTACCGACCGTACCGAGATGCCCGTTGCCCACGGTAAAGAGCGATGCTCTCCACTGAGCAGTGTCGGCCAGGAGCCGATCCTCGCGGTACTCCCAGGTAGAGGAGCGATCGCGCAGCATCATCGAGTGCTCCCCCCGTCGGGTCCGCTACTCGCCCGAACGACGAGTTCTGGTGTGAGTATTCCCGTTCTTGCGGTGCCCACGGAATCTTCGTCAAGCTCCTCCACAAGCATCTCCACGACAAGTTCCCCGACTCTATCCATCGGCTGACGGATACTGCTGAGCGCTGGGGAGGCAAGCGCTGCACTCGGAATGTCATCGAACCCGACCACGGCCATGTCGCGACCAATAGTGAGGCCTCTCTCACGAATCGCATTCATGGCACCGAGGGCGAGCAGGTCTTGTACCGCGACAACGGCAGTCGGAGGGTTTTCGAGGTCCAGTAGTTGCTGCATCGCGGTGCTGCCAGGCTCGACTCCATTCTCGGTTCGCACCACAAGTTCGGGACGCACCGAAACGCCGCGGTCAGCCAGGGCCCTTCGGTAGCCGGACGAGCGCTCGTCGCCGGTTATCGAGCCTTCGGGCCAGCCGATGAAGGCGATCTCGCGATGTCCTCGGTCGAGGAGGTGCGCAGTTGCAAGGTCAGCACCCGCACAGCCATCGACGTCCACCCAAGCATGGTCACCGGAGAAATCGGTCCGACCAAACGTCACAAACGGGAATCCGGCCTCGAGAAGGTGTTCGATCCGATCGTCACCGTGACCGGTAGCCGAGATCACGAACCCATCGACCGCACCGCGCCGAATCATCTCTCGATAGGCATCGACCTGGTCCTGTCCTGGCCGCGGTGCGAAAAGAACTATCGCCAGGTCGGCCTCTTCAGCACGCTCCACGACGCGATGTAGGAATACGTCAAGCGCAAACCCATCCGTCTCTCGGGGCATCTGATACCCAATCGAGAATGTGCGCTGTTGCTGGAGTGCACGCGCAGCCCGGTTCGGCTTGTATCCAAGTTGCTCGATAACCGCCATAACACGGTCGTGGGTCTGCTCGGCGACGATGTCGGGTGAGTTTAGGACGTTGGAGACGGTCGCAACCGACACTCCTGCAACCCTACTGACATCCTTTATGGTGGCTCGCATAGTTTCCTTGAAACGTTTCAGGTACTGTCTGAAACGTTTTAATCGGAGAAACCGCCCGTGTCAAACGATTCTGGGGAAACACTGCGAATTCTTCGGGATCGAAGTCCGCGGAATTGATGAGGGAATCAAGGGACGGGACCACGCCCCTCCGATTCACACGAGGAACGGGATGATCCTCCAACGAACCGTGGCCTGATACGCCGCGTAGTCTTCGAAGAAGTCCACCAGCAGCTGCTCTTCGTGTTTTGACTTGGCGGCGAAGAACACCAGAAACAACACCGCGGTGACAAGTACCCAGGGTTTGGCGTAGGCCAGGCCCGTACCCAGAGAAAACAGCACAATCCCCCCGTACATCGGGTGACGGACCCACCGGTACACCCCCTCGGTGATCACCTGGGTGCCCGGTACCGGGGACGGGTACGGCGATAGCTCGGGGCCATGGAGCCGAACGGCCCAGATGGACAATCCTGAACCCGCCAGAGCGACGATCACTCCGATGATGCGAACTGCGAGAAGGCCGGAGAAGTCGGCGATCGGATCGCTCAACAGAAACACACCGAAAAAGACCACGAATAACACACCCTGGATCGCAACCCAGATCACTCCTCGATCTCGACTGGGTTCATGATCGATTTGATCAGGTGTCTCTGGCATAGTTCCTGTTCCCCCGGGTTGCGGGTGACTGCTTACCCACAGACAGCTCCGGTCTCGGCGGACTGCACGAGCTTGGCGTACTTCGCCAATGCACCGGTCGTGTACCGCGGCGGGATGCACTCCCAGGTCTCGCGACGTACTTCGAGCGTTGCATCATCAACAAGGATGTCGAGCCGCCGCTGTCCGACGTCGACCTTGATGAGATCGCCTTCCTCGATGAGTCCGATCGGACCACCCGTTGCCGCTTCGGGAGCCACATGCCCGATACACATTCCAGTGGTTCCTCCCGAGAACCGACCGTCGGTGATCAAAAGAATGTCGTTCCCCAATCCGGCACCCTTGATCGCTGCGGTGATGGCAAGCATCTCACGCATACCGGGACCGCCCCTCGGTCCCTCGTAGCGGATGATGACCACGTCACCCTTGTTGAGCTTGTGGTCTTCGAGTGCCTTCAGGGCATGCTGCTCGTCATCGAACACCCGGGCTGGCCCTTCGAAGACGTCGAGTTCGATACCAGCGATCTTCACAACCGCTCCCTCGGGGCAGAGGTTGCCACGCAGAATGGCAATCCCTCCCTCGGCCGCAAGCGGTGCATCGACGGGCAGGAGCACATCCTGATCCGTCGGGAAGGTGACGTCGGCGAGGTTCTCGGCCATGGTTTTGCCAGTGACCGTCATCGTGTCGCCGTGCAGCAGACCCGCATCAAGCAGCGCCTTCAAAGCAACCGGCACACCACCGATACGGTCGAGGTCGATCATGTGGTACTTCCCAAACGGCTTCAGGTCACCAAGGTGCGGTGTCCGTCGCGAAATGGCATCGAAATCTTCGAGGGTCAACTCAACCCTGGCTTCGTGGGCAATCGCCATCAGGTGGAGGACCGCATTCGTAGAGCCGCCCAGCGCCATCACCGTCGTGATTGCGTTCTCGAAAGCCTTGCGGGTCATGATGTCACGGGGGCGAATGTCGGCCTCCAAGAGTGCCATCACGGCCTCGCCGGAACGTCGTGCGAATTCGCGAAGTTCGGGGTCGATCGCGGCGAGTGCCGCGCTTCCCGGCAGCGACATCCCAATGGCCTCCCCAACCGATGCCATCGTGTTTGCGGTGAACATACCGGCACATGAGCCGATTCCCGGACATGCTGCCTGCTCGATCGCTAACAACTCGGCGTCGTCGATCGACCCCTCATTGTATGCACCGATACTCTGGAACACGTCGACAATCGAAATATCCTTGCCCTTGTAGTTGCCAGGGAGGCTGGAACCCCCGTAGAGGAAAACCGACGGGAGGTTATGACGAGCGGCAGCCATCAGCATGCCCGGAAGTGACTTGTCGCAACCAGCGATCGACACCATCGCATCGAATCGTTCGGCGTGCATCACGAGTTCGACGGAATCCGCAATGACCTCCCGGGAAACCAACGAGGCGCGCATGCCTTCATGTCCCATAGAGATTCCATCGGACACCGCAATGGTTGCGAAGGTCAGGCCAACTCCGTTGCTGGCCTGCACACCCTTTTTGGCGAGTTTGGCAAGTTCGGGACCGGTGAGGTTGCACGGGGTTACTTCATTCCCGGCGGAGACGACTCCAACCTGGGGTTTTGCGAAGTCGTCCTCACTCAACCCAACGGCACGCAACATGGCGCGTGCTCCGGCGCGGGCCGGACCGATCGTGACGTCCTGAGAGTGAATTTTGGAGCTCATGACACGACAATAGTGCGATCCGTAGACAGCTCAGGCACCGAGTGGTGATTCATGGCGTTCGGGGCGGTTACCTACTCGCCGATGTCCTCGTTCCACAGTTCGGGACGCGTCGCAATAAAGTCACGCATCAGTTCCTTGCACTCACTCGAATCGAGATTGATGACCTCGACGCCGCGAGATCGGAGATAGTCCTCCCCGCCCCTGAATGTGGCGTTCTCCCCCATGACCACCCGCGGGATGCCGTAGAGAAGGATCGCCCCGGTGCACATGTCACACGGTGAGAGCGTTGTGTACATTGTGGCCCGGCTATACACCGAGGCTGGATGTCGCCCGGCGTGTTCAAGAGCGTCGGTCTCTCCATGACGGATCGCCGAACCCATCTGGACACGGCGATTGTGGCCCCGGCCGAGGACCGCACCGTCCGCGACGAGTACCGCTCCGATGGGGATTCCGCCCTCGACAAGACCGAGGCGGGCCTCTTCGATCGCTACTGCCATGAATTCGTTGTCGTCCATGTGACCACACTACGCGATTCGACTGCGAGCATCGACCGTGCGTTTGAATGACATCTCGCTACTATTCACTGTCGGTCCTCTCCTCAAGTGCAGGACAACCTCCATGACTCAACAACAACCCCCCGCGCCTGCGCCCCCCAAGAGGCGCATATCACTGGTCAAGAAGCTCTTCCTCACGTTCCTGGTGGTATCGATAGCAGCGGTCTTTGGCGCACTTGGATTCATCTGGTGGGCAGACTCGAAGATCGAGAAGATCCCGGCCGAGGAGCTTGTCTCCCTACAGCCGGTTGCACCGGACGAAGCTCGCACGATTCTCCTCGTCGGCAGTGACTCGCGCGACGGCCTCCCACCCGAATGGGAGGACAACTTCGGTGACTTTTCCGGAAAACGCACCGACGTCATCATGATCGCTCAGATCACTCCCGACGGGGAGGGTCAGCTCATCTCACTCCCTCGAGATCTGCGCGTCACCATTCCCGGTAAGGGCATCAACAAGATCAACGCGGCGTTCGTGTTCGGCGGACCGGACCTGCTGATCCAGACGATCCAAGAGAACTTTGGGATTTCGATCAACAACTACATCGAGATCAACTTTGGTGGATTCGGGAAGGTCGTCGACTCGTTGGGCGGCATCGAGATCACGTTCGACAATCCGGCCCGTGACGCCAAATCGGGTCTTCGCGTCGAAGAGGGGAAACAGCGTCTCGATGGCGAGATGGCCCTGGCTTATGCCCGATCAAGGTTCTACCAGGAGCTGCGCAACGGCAAGTGGGTGAGTGTCCGAGGCAGCGACATCGGGCGAACCGGTCGTCAACAAGAAGTGCTGATGACGATGTTCCGTCAGGCGAAAAGTCCCGGATCGGCGTTCAACCTTCCTGGTTTCATCGGTACATTCGCCGAACAGATCACCGCAGATGAGGGCATCACGCCCGGGGTGCTACTCGAACTCGGTAAGGCCGGCCTGGCGTTGGACGTCGAGAACATCGACATGCGGACGTTGCCGGTCGAGATCTCGAACCAAAACGGGACATCGTATGTGATCCCGGTCGAACCTGAGGCGTCGGCGCTGCTAGCAGCGTTTCGGGCCGGGGTACCGTTCCCACCCGAGGAGTAGACCTCTTGAGGGTCGGGCCCTACCCCACAACGGCTCTGGTTACCCGATTGCTCGCAGATCCACCACGAAGATCAACGTCTCGTTGGGTGCAATGACACCGCCGGCCCCTGCCGCACCGTATCCCATGGCAGGCGGAATCGTGAGCTGGCGGCGACCGCCAACCTTCATACCTTGCACACCTTCGTCCCAGCCCGTGATGACCTGCCCCGCTCCGAGCGGGAAGACGAACGGCTCATTGCGGTTCCAGGACGCATCAAACTCGGCACCCGTTGACCAACTCACCCCGACATAGTCGACGGTAACCAGGCCACCGGCCGTGGCTTCGGTCCCGTCACCCTCGACAAGGTCGTCAATGACAAGCTCGGTCGGTGGCGCGGAATCGGGAACAGTAACGGCGGGTTTTTCGGTGGTATCCATGGATGGGATGCTACTTCGCTAGTGCGTCCGGGGCGGCGATTGAGTCCTCACCCAGAAGCTCGCCGCACCGTAGCGGGTGCTACTGGCCTTCGCCGGGCACATTCCAGGGTGGTTTGGCCGGGATGGTGCTGGCGTCGAGGACCACTCGGTCGCCGAGGGGTCGCTCAAGCTGAACGAGAATGTCCTCCGAAGTTCCCACACCTGCACAAGACAGCAGGCTCGGATCGAAAACTGTAGCCCACGCCGTAATAGTGACCGACTCCTGCGTCTCCACGGTGTCGACGCGACTCACGGTTTGTTTGTCATCACGGTTCGCACAGGCGCCGAGGAGAACCTGGATCGCAACTTCGTCGTCCGGAGTCGTGGACCTCGTATCCAGGTCCCATCGCTCGGCCACGAGACCGTCGCCGGCGATTCTCGGTTTGCAGCCATACGACGCTTCGAGCTGCAACCCGTCGACCCGCGGTACGAAGTCGATGACCCAGACGAATTCGTCGTCAAAGATCAGCCCGACCGCTTCGTAACCGAGATCCACAAAAGCATCGGCACGATCGAACATCTCCTCGTCGCCCGCGGACGGGTCGGTTGCATAGAAGTCACGAATGTGGACGCCGAGCGAAGTGTCCAGAAACTCGGATCTCGGCACAGGATCGGCCACCGCGGTGAGCGGGAACGACTCACCGGTCGGACATTGCACAGATACGACATCTGGCCCGGCCTGCCCGCTGCTGCACGCCTGGACGACCAACACGAAGGCCAGCAACCAGCCGACGGTCCGGCGACGTCGCAACCGAGGATGAACAAGAGATGCCACAGTCACTCCCCTTCGGTTGTCGTGACCATCAAAAGTCTACGCACCACGGGCGTAGTCTGTTGCTCCCAGCACAGGCGGCACCCCGAAACACCCCAGTAGCTGAGCTTCTGCTCGTTAAGAGGTGTGACGTAGCTGGCATTTCACGAA
>JAADIG010000159.1 GCA_013151445.1 Actinomycetota bacterium | reverse complement strand
TCGCCAATGTCGTGTTGGCCGATGAAATCAACCGGGCGACGCCGAAGACCCAGTCGGCCCTATTGGAAGCCATGCAGGAACGACAGGTCACGCTCAGTGGTGTCTCACACCAACTCCCGCGTCCCTTCTTCGTGATGGCGACCCAGAATCCGTTGGAGATGGAGGGCACCTATCCGCTCCCGGAGGCACAGCTCGATAGGTTCTTGTTCAAGGTGCTCGTGCCGTTCCCCTCACAAAGTGACCTTGTCGGCATTCTGGAGCGGACGACCGGTGCCGCGTCCGTTGAGATCAAACCAACACTTTCGGGTCCCGAACTCGCTGAGATGCTTGAACTCGTGCGTGAGGTCCCGGTCGGAACGCACCTTCTCGCCTACGCAGCAACCCTCATCTCCGCCACCCATCCGAACTCGCCACTGGCGCCGGAGCGCGTGAAGAACTACGTGCGGTACGGGGCGAGTCCCCGCGGGGCGCAGGCAATGATTCTCGGGTCCAAGGCTCGTACGCTGGTCGAGGGGCGCACCCACGCCACGACCGACGATATGCACTTCACGGCCCCTCTGGCGTTGCGTCACCGCATGGTGTTGGGATACGAAGCGGCAGTCGACGGTGTCAGCGCGGACTCGCTCGTCGCAGACATCCTTGAGGCGCATCCTGCGCCGACGGTCGCCGAGTGATTCTCGATACCGACGCTCGTGCTCGTCTTGACCGCCTGGCGGTCGTAGCGGGCGGCCGGGTGCGCGGTATCTGGTCGGGCACGAATCGATCGCTCCGCCTCGGTGAGTCGATGGACTTTGCCGACTATCGCGAGTACACCCCCGGCGATGACTTCCGTCGAATCGACTACAACCTCTGGGCGCGCCTTGGTGTGGTCCTCATCAAGCTGTTTGAGGCCGAGGACGAACTTCCGTTGCGCATCGTGCTCGATGCGAGCGGGTCCATGAACTTCGGAAGGAAGTGGCGCACCGCTCAAGAGCTTGCTGGCATGGTGGCGTATCTGAGCCTCGGTGCCGGTGACCGGGTGCGGCTGATGGCGACCGGCCCACGCGGACGTCCGTCGCAAGGCCCCTGGCTGCGGCATCGCTCATCGTGGCCGCAGTTCGAGAAATCCATTGAGTCGATAGAACCGGGCGGCCCCGGGGGCCTTGCGGAGGCGGCGAGAACGGCAGCGTCATCCTCGGCGTTGCGTGGACCGTTCGTCGTGGTGAGCGACCTCCTTGAACCCGGATGGGAGCAAGCTATCAAGACCCTGGGTGCCCGCGGTGGCGGAATCGTGCTGCATACGCTGGCACCGTCGGAGATGGATCCCGATCTCACCGGAGACCTGACGTTGCGCGACACCGAGACGTCCGCGGAACGCAACGTGTCGCTGTCGGCGAAGGCCTTGGAACGCTACGTCGCCCGTGTTGCTGATTTCCGGATACGAGTTGCGAAGGTCTCGGCATCGGCCGGATTTTCCTATGTCTTCGTACTTGCCGACGATGGGGCATTCCGGACTGGTCTCGATCAGCTCGTACGAACCGGGGCGGTGCAATGAATCTCCTCGCACCGCTGGGGCTCGCCGCTGCTGGACTCTCCATTCCTCTGCTGGTGCTCTACATGTTGCGCAGTCGACGCGCAACCATCGAAGTGCCGTCCGTCCTTCTGTGGGGAGACGAGGACGAGTTCGTATCGGCGGCCCTGCCATGGCAGCGCCTGACCGTGACCGCGGCACTGTTGCTCCAGCTCCTCGCGCTGTTGTTGTTTGCGCTTGCGCTCGCACGGCCGTTCGACCGTGTCAGGACCGTCCTCGGCCCACACACCGTATGGGTCGTTGACACTTCAGGCTCGATGGCGGTCGCAGGCCGCTGGGAGAAGACGACGGAGATCATCTTCGACACGCTCGATGATGTTTCCGAGGAGCAGCTCGTATCGGTGGTGGAGGCGGGGGTGGTACCGCGGGTGGTGGTCGCGTTCACCGATGATCCGGAGGCGGTTCGTGCGGCAATCAACAGCTTGCAACCATCGGGTGGCGAAGCCGATCTCAGCGGTGCGGTCACGCTCGCAAGAGGCCTCTCGACGCCCGACCGTGCCTCGACGATCCTCCTGGTATCAGACGGGGACGACGAGGCGGCGTTGCCCGGCCCGATGGGATCGGTACGCCACATTCTGGTGGATGCAGTCGGCGACAACATTGCAATCACGGCCCTGAACACCGATGTTCCCGGGCAGGGCCTACCGCGGGTGTTTGTGGAGGTGACGAGTTTCTCTGCCCGCAACGAGGACGTGCAGTTGGAGATTCTTGTCGACGGGCTCCCGATCTCCTCGGAAGACCTCGCACTCGAACCCGGCGGACGACTGTCCCGTGTGGTTCCGGTTGATGCGGGACCTGGACAGACGATCGAAGCCGTGCTCATTGGCGCCAATGATGCACTCCCGGCGGACGACGCATCGGTGATTGTGCTCGGCGAAGCGACGACCGTGACGTCTGCGATCGTCGGGGTAGGTTCACCATTCCTGGAAACACTTCTCCAGGCCCTGCCCGATGTGGTGCCAGCCACGACTAGTCCTGCGGACGTCCTCGTGATCGACGTTGCGTCTGCTGCTGCCATCGACCGGCCCACCTGGGTGATTGGGCCGACCGAACCTCCACCCGGTGTCACCGTCGTCGGACGTGTCGACGAGCCGGTGATCACCATGCAACGCCCCTCGGAGCCGCTGCTTGAAGGTGTGGATCTATCGGAGTTGGCAATCGCCGAAGCAGCAATTGTTGAGGCGCCCGGGTGGTATCCGATTGTCGCCGCGGGCGATGTTCCGCTGATTCTGCTCGGTGACGTTGACGGCCAACGAGTGGTCTACTTCACGTTTGACATTGTCCGCTCAAACCTGCCGGTCCAGGTCGCGTTCCCGATTCTTGGTGCTCGCATCATGGACTATCTCGCGGGGTCGCGTCTGTCGGCGTCGGGGACTGCCCCGGCGGGCACCCCTCTGACGCTCGTAACCCCGGCGGGGTCGGTCCCGGTGGTAACGACCCCGGACGGAGATCGCATCGAGATGAATCCCGAGCGGCGTTCGTTTACCGCAACGGGGGAACCGGGTCTCTACACCGTGAGTTACGAAATCGATGGTGTGCCAGTCGGCGGATACGTTGCGGCGCGTCAGTTCTGGCCTTCGGAGTCGGCCGGGATGTTCTTTCAGCACACCGGTGATGGTGTCGCCACCGCGGCTGCCCAGGACGATGGTTTCCTCACCAAGGAACGGGCCGCGCTCGTGATAGCGGTGCTGCTTGGCGTGATGTTGGCCGAGTGGTGGATAGCTCTCGGTCGTCCCACGTTCATGAGGAAGGAAGTCCCTGCATGACTTTTGGAACCCCTCTCGCTCTACTTGCGATTCCACCGGCGGTTGCGTTGATTGTATGGATCGCGCGCCGAGGCCACCGCAACGTACCGGAGCGGCAGTTCAAGCTTGCGACAATCTTGCGGGTTATAGGCGTGGTGCTCCTGGTTGTTGCCCTCGCACAGCCGGCGATTTCGACCGGCTCAGACCAACGTACCGTGGTGTTCCTCCTTGACCGTTCGGCGTCGATCGATCCGGCCGGCAGGTCCGCACAGGAGTCATATGTGCGCGCGGCCCTGAACCTTCAAGGTCCACTTGACCGTTCCGGGATCGCCGTGTTTGGTGCCGATGTAAAGCTGGATTCAGCGGTTGGTGAGCAGACGACGCTCGGTGATCTTACGACGCTCATTGACGACTCGGCTACCGATATAGGTGGGGCCCTCACCGCGCTGGGCGCCATCCTGCCCACCGAGGGATCACGCAGAATCGTCCTCATAACTGACGGCGTGGACACCGCGGGCAATGCTCGCGAGGCGAGTGCCATTCTTGGCGAAGACGGGATAGCGGTCGATGTCGTGCAGCTCGCCGCGGGCAGCCGCTCCGATGTTTTGGTTCGGTCGGTGAAGACGCGTCCGACGGCTCGTGTCGGTGACATGGTGAGCGTCGAGATCGAGATAGAGTCCAGCATCTCCGGCCCGGCAACGATCACGATCGACTCCGGTGGAGGCCAGACTCAGACGGTCGCGGTTGACCTGGCCGTCGGGACCCAGAGCATCGGGGTCGAGATTCCAGCAACCGATGCCGGGTTCACACGAGTGACTGCGACGGTCGCGGCGACAGGAGATGCGGTGCCCCAGAACAACAGCGGGGAGGCCGGTATCCGGGTCCTGGGATCACCGACCATTCTGATAGTTGAGGGGAAGGCCGGTGATGCTGACCAGATCCGGGACGCGCTCGTTGCCAACGATGTGATCGTTGCCCGTGGAACCCAGGTCCCATCCGATGAGGAACTCGCAACATATGACGGTGTGGTGTTGGTGAATGTGCCCGCCCCGCCCGCAGGCGATGTGACACGGTTGCGTCGGTACGTGGAAGACCTGGGACGTGGTCTTGTGGTCGTTGGCGGGGACCAGGCCTTTGGTCTCGGTGGGTACCAACAGTCCGAGCTCGAAGACCTGTTGCCCGTGATCTCCAACCCCGACGACTTTGTACGCCGACAGCCCGTCGCTGAAGTTCTTGTCATCGACACATCCGGGTCGATGGCCGACTGCCACTGTGGCGACGGCAACCTCGACGGCCCGAGAGAGGGCGGTGGTGTCAACAAGACCGACATCTCGCGCGCCGGTGCCGAACTCGCGATCGGTGCGTTACGCGACGAGGACCGCATCGGTGTGCTGGCGTTCACCTCCGGTACCCGGTGGGCGCTTCCATTCGGCCCAAAACCCGACGATGC
>JAADIG010000075.1 GCA_013151445.1 Actinomycetota bacterium | reverse complement strand
GAGGCGCTCAGCTCGCTCGGTTGCGAAGGCGAGGGCGACGTCGGACACGTCGGCGATCGTGACGTCCCAGCCTTGTGCGGCGAGCCAGAGGGCGTTGCGTCCGGTGCCGCCGGCGATGTCGAGTGCTCGTCCCGGTTCGGGGAGCAGGTCGACGTTGGCGACGAGCCACGGCGAGGGATCCTCGGACCATCCCTTCTCTGCGTAACGTTGGTTCCAGCGGTCTCGTTCGTTGCGTCCGGCGTGTGTCATGGCGAACATCGTAGGCGGGTCTAGGGATATCGATAACTCGCTGCGCTGGGGTTGACGTTGCCGTGCTTGTAGCTGTCACCGGAGCAGTGGACGTTCAGTACTATCGAACGTGGAGAAACCCACTGCTACCTGGGAGGGGTTCCACATGCCCGGATATTTCATCACCCACTTCACCGTCAATGACGCCGCTGCCTACGATCGTTACGTCGAGGCCGTTGTGCCCACTATCCAGGCTCATCAAGGCAAGGTGCTCGTAGCCACAGAGGATGTCCAGGTGATTGCGGGTGATGTGGCACACGGACGGATTGTCGTCGTGGAGTTTCCGTCGGTCGCCGATGCCGAGGCGTAGCGGGCTTCGAACTCCCAGCCGCCTAACTCCCTCGATATCGTGGTTTTAGCGTAACTGCGGGCCATATATGGCCCGCAGTTACGCCAAAACGGTGGCTACCGGGTCGATTGGGTCCCCTCTCACTCCTCATGCACTCCACCGAACTCCGGTGGACCGAACACGATTAGAGCTTCCGCAGCGACAGGAAAGAAAGTAGTATCTAGGAGATGGGCAGGGGATGCCGACTCTCGCGTGGTCGGCAAAATCAGGCTCCAACGTCTATTGTTGACCGTTGACATTATTGCCGAACTATCGGGAGGCGCTCTCGTGACCACTATTGAGGCCCGGACTCTTGGGGAACAGATCTACCAGGCTCTGGAGGCCGCGATTGTTGATGACGGGTTGCCGCCGGGGACCGAGTTACCGGAAGTCGACCTCGCAGAGCAGTACGGGACGAGCCGTGGACCGGTTCGTGAGGCCCTCCGACAACTCGCGTCAGATGGTCTCGTAGTTCTCCGTCCGCGACGAGGGGCGGTCGTCCGGATGCTGTCCCGCAAGGAGTTTCTCGACGCGTATCAGGTACGCGAGGTGCTTGAAGTTCTCGCTGTCTGTCTCGCAGTTCCGATCCTAACGCCCGTCGAATTGGATGAACTCGACGATCTCATGGAGAGGATGGGTACCGCAGTATTCAGGGACGATATCAAGATGTTCTTCGAGGCAAACGGCGATTTCCATAGGTTTTTCGTTGACCATTCGGGAAATGAACGATTGCAGCAACTGCATCTTCAGCTGAGTCGTCCGATGGCCCGCTACCGTCGTCGTTCGCTGGCCCTGCGTGGAGACCTCCAGTCCTCTTTCCAGGAGCACGAGAAGATCATGGTTGCTGTTCATGCAGGGGATGCAGAGCTCGCAGCAGACCTGACACGGACCCACATCTCGGTACCGCAGCATCGCCTCGAGACCCTCGATGACGAAGAATGGGATCGCATGCAGACGGCGCCAGTTCCGACCGGACGCTCCGGCGGCGGCCGCTGAGGCAGTAAAGATGGTGACCTTCGCCGGTCATTATCCAGTCGGGAATGCGTGACCCGACCAGCTGTCCCGCTCGAGATTCCGTTGTAGGAGACGTATACCTTCGTCCTATGTTGACATTTAACTGTCAACATACAACACTGAACCTTGGTCCAGTCACACAGGGTGTGTCAGGTCCCGGCACAGGGTGCCGGCCCGGTCAGCGTTCGTAGGAGGTTCGTCTTGCATTTCGGTGTCAACCTGAATAACCGTGAGCCACTCATTGCTCCGCAGTATTCACTCCACGATCTTCTTGATCTCTCTACGGTTGTTGAGGATGCCGGTTTCGACTCTGTCTGGGTAGGTGACAGTCTGTTTTCGAAGCCACGGTACGAGGCAATCAGCCTGCTATCGGCGATTTCACAGCGCACCCAGAATGTGAAGCTCGGGACCGCATGTCTTGTCACCTCGACCCGAAATCCTCTCTACCTGGCTCTCGAATGGGCGACCCTTGATGTCCTTTCCGGCGGGCGAACCATCCTGGGGGCATGTATGGGGAATCCCGAGGTTGGGGTTCGCCGTGAGTTTGCTGCCCTTGGTCTCGATTTCAAACATCGCGCTGGTATCTTCGAGGAGGGACTTGAAGTCCTCCGAAGCCTGTGGAACGACGGGTCGGTCACCTTCGACGGCGAACACTTTACCTACGATGGTGTCGCGTTCTATTCAGGCACCGAGATGGGCCCGCTCATGCCGGTGCAGTCTCCACCGCCGATCTGGGTGGTATCGAACATACGCCTCTTGGGCAACCTCGATCCCGAGGTTGCCACCCGTCGCCTCCATCGTGCCTGCCGGCGCATCGTGCAGCTCGGAAACGGCTGGATGACGTGCTGTCGCGCTCAACATCCCGAGGAAGTTGTTGAGCAGCTCGGGTATCTCAACGAGGCGGCGGACGTATTGGAGGTCGACATCTCCGACTATGCGATCTCCTATCAAGTCACCATGAACATTGCTGACTCTGCCGAAGAGGCAGAAGCAGCATTCGGTCAATACATATCTCAGTACTACCCGGAACTGAGCCAGGCGATGGACCTCTCGAACTGGGGTCCGGTGGGAACACCGGAGCAGATCATCGAGTGGATCGAGACCTTCCGCGAAGCCGGAGTGACCCACTTCGTGTGTCGATTTGGTGACCTTGACCAGTTTGGTCAGGTTGAGCGTTTCGCGAAAGAAGTGCTCCCACACTTCGCCGACAACTAGCGCCAAGGAGGAATCGTGTCAGACAAACAACAAGAACCCCGCACCGAAGAGGACATGAGGAGGGCTGCTGAACTCATCGTCGACACTTGTTTCGAGGTCGAGGAAGGTGATGTAGTGACGATCATCACCGACTCCCGGCGAAGCGAAGAAGCCGACATGGTCGCGACGGTCGTGTCCGAGCGTGGTGCCTGGCCCGTCGTGATGAACAACGAAACCCAGGTGCGACGGGGACTCCAAGACACTCATTTCCCCATGGCACCGCCTCGCAATCTTCATACGGCGATGGTCACGGCCGATGAGATCATCATCATGACCAACCTGGAGTGGGCGAATCGTTTTGCCCATGTCAGTGCGGTGAAGGAGTCGTGCGCTGCGAATGCACGAATCGGCTCTGTCGAGGAGGGCTTCGGTCGCTGGCCCATCTCTGTGGACGACATCGCAGCCACGATTGGGAACGCAAAAGCTGCGATTGCGATGTTGGAGGGGGCGACCAGGGTTCGGGTCACTTCGCCGGGAGGAACCGACGTGACTGTCAACATTGAGCGGCGTCCCGCTCTCGAAGTTGTACCGGTCAAAAAGCCTGGGGCAATGATGGGGCCCGTGCCGCTGTGGGGAGAGGTCGCTTACGCAGCGGTCGAGGACCAGACCGAGGGAACCATCGTTGTCGATGGGAACATGTTGGGAATCGGTGTGCCCCACAACGTTGAAACTCCGATCACGTGGAATGTTGAGGGTGGCCGTTACCAGTCGATCGAGGGTGGGGCCGAGGCCCGCAGGCTTCGTGACACGGTCCGCGATGTCCCGGGTGCAGATATCGTCGGGGAGTTCGCATTCGGAACCAGTGATTTCGCCCCGCTGGGATCTCCCTCCGAAAAGGGACGCAAGGGCACTGTCCACTTCGCGCTCGGAGATAACCAGAACTGTTACCCGGGAGGCCAGAACACCTCCCGGCTGCACCTGGACGGGGTGGTGCACAACGCAACTTTGGAGATTCTGGACTCCGGCACGTTCATTCTTAAGGACGGGGTCTGGCAACTGTGAGCAGCGTACGGGTGATTGCACTTGAGGATGTCGATCCTGTCGAGCTTCCCCGGGGGAGCTGGAGCCGAATACTGATTGGATCGGCGACGGTGGATGGCAATACATCCAGCCTCGGTTATTCGGTGTTCACACCCGGTACCGAGACCGACGATCTGTCTCACGCCGTCGAGGAACTCGCATTCGTTGTTTCGGGGAATGGTGTGCTTCGCATGGAGGATGAGGTCGTTGTTCTGGGCGCCGGAAGTGCCGCATTCATTCCTGCCGGTCTCTGGCACACCGTTGCCAATACGGGTGATGAGGACCTTGTGATGGTCTTCACCTTCCCGGATCACGGGTATCCCGCAACCGAGCGAGGCCCTGCTCGCACGTCATCGAACGGAGGCGTCTGATGACTTCGGACAACAGTCGAGACACCCCACGATCCACAGCCGCTGAGCAGGTAGCACTGGCGTGTCGCATCATCGCTGCGTTTGGGCACGAGGATTTGACCCTCGGTCATGTCTCCGTTAGACCGGCTGGCGACGAACGTGTCTACATCAAGAGAAAGGGTGTCGCGCTCGGCGAAGTGACTGTGGAAGATGTAATAGAGATTGACCTCAACGATTCCGATTGCCTCTCCGTTCCTGGGATGCACCTGGAGGCGGCGATCCATGTTGAGGTCTATCGCAGCCGACCCGATGTCGGAGCCGTCATTCACAGCCACCCTCCCTATGCAACTGCCCTTGGCGCTACGGCGACAGATGCTCCACACCTTGAGTTTCTCGCCCACGATTCGGTCCTTTTTGAGGATGGGCTTGGTGTTTACAGCGACTCGGCAGAACTCATCACGACAACACAACAGGGCAGGGGGGTCGCCGAGGCTCTTGGTGGCCGCCGTGTCGCGCTGCTCAAGAACCACGGAGTCGTTGTCGTCGGCGAAGACATTCGCTGGGCGGTCATGGCAGCAGTGACCCTGGAGAGAGCCATTCATCTGCAATCTCTCGCGAGAAGCCTAGGAACGATTGAGCCCCTCTCCCGAAACGCAGCTGAGGCCATTTTCCCCGCCAAGTACCGCGATGGTCTACTCGACGAGTATTGGGCATTGTGGAAACGCCGGTTCTCTCCACGTTCAGGCACCGACTTGCCAGGTGGAGAAACTGGAGCCTGATGGTGCGCATGGATACGGTCATCAACGGGACTCGCTTCGATCGTGAGGTCGAACCGAATGTGCTGCTGTTTGACTTCCTGCGCGACGAGGTGGGGCTCACGGGAACGAACCGGTCCTGTGACGTCCAAGTGTGTGGTAGTTGTACGGTCCTCGTCGATGGTCTGCCGGTGAGTTCCTGCACGTTTCTTGCTTGCGAAGCCGATGGGTCGGTCGTGGAAACGATTGAAGGTATTCGCGACTCCGATTTCTATAAACGTGCCGAGTCGGCCTTTGTGAGCCACGCTGCCGTGCAGTGCGGGTTCTGCACACCAGGTTTCGTGATGACCTTGAAGGCGATCGTCCAAGACGGTGGGGGCGCAGACGAGGCACAGCTTCGTCGCAGCCTCAGCGGCAACCTTTGTCGATGCACCGGGTACCGCTCGATTCTCGATGCTGCCGCCGAGATTGTGGGCGAGCAATGACGTCGACGACCCGTATCGAGCGTGAGCCGTCCGTCAGAGCCGTCGGATCGAGTTTTCCACGAGTCGATGCTGTCGCCAAGATCAATGGTTCCGCCGACTACGTCGGCGATCTCGAGTTCGCCGGAATGCTCCACGGCAAGGTGCTGCGTAGCGACATCGGACATGGCCGAATCCGGGAGATTGATACCGAGACGGCCGAGCGGATGCCCGGTGTTGTTGCGGTCCTCACCGGGAAGGACCTACGAGATATCGACCCGTACTTTGGTCACGCTATTCGTGATCGGCCGATCGTCGCCATCGACGCGGTGAGATTCGTCGGTGAGCCAGTCGCAGCAGTGGCTGCCGAGACCGAGGCGCAGGCAGAAGCTGCCTTGCTTGCAATAACCGTGGAATACACAGATCTCCCGATCGTTGCCAACCTCGACGCGGCGCTCGCTAGCAACGCCGCCCTCATCCATGAGGGACCGATCAGGCCGGGTTTTGCGCACGGTCTTGGATCGCTTCCCGAGCGTGACGGCAACGTCTGTTATCGGTATGGATTCGACCGTGGCGATATTGATGATGCCGCGTCTCAGGCCGATATCGTCGTTGAAGAGGACTACGAGTTCCCTGCGGTCTACCAGTACTCCATGGAGACCCACGCAGTGATCGCTCACCATGACGGTGGCGAGATCAATATGTGGGCAAACTGTCAGCACCCGTTCCTCGTTCGTGCAGAAATTGCGGCTCTCTTCGGATTCCCCGTCGACCGTGTACGCATCGTTGTGCCATTCCTCGGTGGAGGTTTCGGCAGCAAGTCCTACACGAAGATGGAACCCATTGCCGTTGCCCTGTCTCGCAAGGCTGGACGGGCAGTGCGCATCGTTAATCGCGTCGACGAGTCAATGGTTACGACACGTCGCCATAACATGAAATGTCGGATGCGGACGATGGCGACAAGCGAGGGAAAACTTCTGGGCCGCAAGGTAGAGCTCTGGTTGGACACTGGTGCCTATGCGGATAACGGCCCGCGCGTGACCGCTACCGCCGCTGATGCAGCGGCGGGACCCTACCGCTGGCCGTCGGTGGATGTGCAGGCTCACTGTGTGTACACAAACACTGGCCCGGCTGGGTCCTATCGGGCATTCGGCGCTACCCACCTCCAGTGGATCGGTGAGTCCCAAATCGATGAGGTTGCCCGCCAGGCAAACATCGATCGATTGGAGTTCCGTCGCCGGAACCTGCTTCGGCCTGGTGAAGAGGTTCGGCCGGGAGGCCGACCACTTGACGCTGATCTCATCGGGGACGTTGAGAAGGCGGCGGCAGCCATAGGGTGGGGACGAGAACGTATTGCCAACCGGGGACTGGGATTCTCGGTCGGGCTCCTCGCCGCCGGCGCTCACCCCGTTTCGACTGCGGCGGTGCGGATGGATGCCGATGGCGGAGTCATCGTGCTTGTCGGATCGACCGAGATGGGGCAGGGTACCCGGACAGTGATGGCCCAAATAGCGGCCGAGGTCCTGGGGATAGACCCCGCCGGTGTCACTGTCCACGGAACTGACACTCGATTCACACCCTATGACCGCTCGACCGGGGCAAGCCGCTCGACCACGGTTGCCGGCAGGGCCGTGGAGCTGGCGGCACGAGAGGTTCTGGACGCTCTACTTGAGACCGCGGCATCATTTTTCGGCGGGGTAGACCGTGACGAACTTGAGGCTAGCAACGGGCAGATCTGGTACCGCGACGAGTCGGCCGGGTATGCAGACCTCGTCGCCGAACGGTTCGGTTTCGTCGGCGGTGAGCTACGCGGCCACGGTGAGGTGAAACCACACGACGGTGGTGGTTCGTACGCCGAAGGACCGGTGTTCTGGGAGGTCTGTATTGCCGGGGCGGAGATCGAGGTCGATCGGGACACGGGCATCGTTCGGGTCCTGCAGACATCAAGTGTCGCGGACGTTGGGAGGGCGATCAACCCCCAGCTGATTGAGAGACAAGATGAGGGCGGTGCGTTGCAGGGCATCGGCAACGCACTCTTCGAGGAAATGATTCATACAGAAGACGGCGTACTCCTCAACGACACGCTCCTCGACTACCGCATCCCGATCACTGAGGACCTACCGGAGAAGATGACTTGCATCATCGTTGAGAACGAGGACGGGCCGGGGCCGTTTGGTGCAAAAGGGTGTGGTGAGGGAGTTCTTGCAGCGCTTCCTGCGGCGATCGTGAACGCGCTCGCTGATGCCGGAGTACCTATGACCGAGTTGCCGCTCACCCCCGAGCGTGTGTGGCGTCAGATTCAAGAGATCGAACAAAAAGAATTAGAGAGGAGACCGTAATGGTTACGTACGAGAGAGCAGCGATAATTGGAACCGGAACGATGGGGCCCGGGATGGGGGCTGTACTGGAGCGGGCGGGCACAAAGACCTTCCTCTATGACATCGACCCGGCTGCGATAGAGCGAGCGAAGATGGGTGTCGACCTTGCACGGGGCGTACTCGATAGGCTCGACGCACCGAAAGTAGCGGGCGGATCGATTGAGTTCACGACCGACCTGGCCGCCGCAGTCAGTGGAGCGGACCTTGTCATGGAGGCCGTGCCGGAGAACCTCGAGCTGAAGCAACGGGTCTTTGCCGATCTTGTTACCTATGCGCCCGAGACGGCGGTGCTGGCTTCAAACACGTCCGGCATACCGATCACGAAGATTGCAGAAGGCAGTTCGGCCGCCGACCGCATCATTGGCATGCACTGGTCGAACCCGCCTCATCTCATTCCGATGATCGAGATCGTACCCGGCGATCAGACGTCCACCGAGGTGAAGGATCAACTGATCGGCTTCATCAATTCCTTTGGATACGAGGCCGTTACCGAGCGTGAGGTACCGGGGTTCGTCGAGAACCGGATTCTCTATGCGGTGTTGCGTGAGGTTGTCGAACTTGTCGAGCGTGGAATCATCAGCCATAGCGACATGGACACCTGCGTCAAGTGGGGCATCGGCTACAAGCTCGCGGTGATCGGACCACTCGAACTCATCGACATGGCGGGACTGGATATCTACAACAGCGTCGGATCGTACCTCAATCAGGACCTTTCGACCGCCTCAGAGGTGTCGAGTCTGATCACCGATAAGGTCGCTGAGGGCCGACTCGGGATCAAGACATTGGGCGGCATTTATGACTACAACGCAGATGATGTCAAGGCCCTTGGAGCGATGCGAGCGGCCAAGTTGATAGCAGTCCGCAAGGCGTTGGAGCAATTCGATGGTGACCAAGGAGGCGCATGACCATGGCAGACAAGAAGGTATACATTCTTGATTCTGGCTCGCTGGTAATCGACCGTTCGCAGGTCCTTTGGCACATCGACGTCGGCACACCGGTGAGGTTCCCCGTATACAGCGTTCTGGTCGAGCACCCCGACGGTCTCTTCTTGTTCGATACGGGATACGACCTCGACCACGTGAACAAGGTCCTCCCTTTCGAGCTTCCAGAGCAGACTGATGACCAGACGATTCCGGCCCAGCTCGAGAAGTGTGGGTTCCACGCCGAGCAGGTCAACTATGTCATCAACTCCCATTTCCACTTTGACCATGTCGGCGGGAACAAGTACCTGACGAACGCAACGACGCTCGTCAGCAAGGAAGAACTCCGTCATGCGAAAGTGCCGGAGCCCTTCGAACATCTCGGGTACTCGGACCTCACATTCGACTACCCAGGGACGAAGTACGAGCAGGTCACCGGCGATATTGAGATCGCTGAAGGGGTGTGGCTCTTCGAGACACCGGGACACACTGCGGGCCACTACTCGATGATGGTGGAGATGGATGGCGGACCATCCATGATCTTCGCCGGCGACGCCGCTTACACGTTCGAGAATCTGGAACGCGAGATCGTCGGAGGGTTCCACCTCGACCCGACAGCAAGCATTGAGTCGATCCGTCGTCTCAAGCTGCTTGCCAAAGAGCACGAAGCGGAGATTTATCCATCACATGAGATGGAACCGTTCTTGGCGTGGAATAAAGCACCGGAGCATTACAGGGGCTGATCTGAACGGTCAGTGAGTTACGAACAGAAAGGCAATAGGGAGGCCACCATGAAACACAAAAACCGTATAGCGATCGTCACCGGTTCAGCACAGGGCATCGGGGCGGCCATCGCGAGAAAGCTGAGTTCGGAGGGTGCGTCCGTGGTTATCGCGGACATCAATGGCGAAGGTGCCGCCGAGGTCGCTGCGTCGTTGCCCGACGCCCTCGCGGTCACTGTTGACACAAGTTCCGAGGATCAGGTCAATGCCATGGTCGATGCCTGCATCAGCCGCTTTGGCAAGGTGGACATCCTGGTCAACAATGCCGCGATCGTTCCCTTCACGGAATGGGACGACATTGATTTCGCCGAATGGCGCAGGATCATGTCGGTGAACCTTGACGGCGTCTTTCTGACAAGCCGTTCGGTGTATCCGCACATGCGGGATGCGGCCTACGGTCGGATCGTGAACATCGCTTCGAACGTCTTCGTCGCGGGCACTCCGAACCTTGCCCACTACGTGGCTTCAAAGGGCGGCGTCGTCGGGTTTACTCGAGCCCTCGCCACCGAACTTGGAAAGTACGGGATCACCGTGAACGCGGTCGCTCCCGGTCTCACCGAGACCGAGGGAACAATCGCGAGTCCACACGCGGAGGCCTTTGACTTCGTCCAGAGCCTGCAAGCGATACCGCGCCGTGGATTGGCAACAGACATTGCTCCGGCGGTTGCGTTCCTCACGTCCGAAGAGGCGGCCTGGGTCACCGGATCCCTGCTTGTCGTCGACGGCGGACACACGAGACATTAAGGAATAACAATGGCAGACTTTGCTCTCGATCAGGCCGGAACCATTCTGGCGGTAGCCGATTTTGAGGCCTCCCTGGAGTTCTATACCAAGAGACTGGGACTCGAACCGGTGATGATGTTCGACGACCCCCCGTTTGCGATCCTCGGTCGCGATTCGTTTCGGCTTTGTCTCGCTGAGCAGGGTCACCCGTCTGCCGACGACAGCCCGGGTGTGGTCATGCAGACCCTGCCCGACGTGATGACACCACCGGTCAGGATCGTTCTGTGGGTCCCAGACTGTCGTGCGGCGTACAACGCCCTTGTGGAAGAAGGTGTGCATTTCCTGACTCCGCCGATCGCTCCACCGTGGGGCGGACTGCGGTGTTTCGCCACCGATCCCGACGGGTATCTCGTTGAACTGGAAGAGCTGGCGGATCACGGATGAGCTTCCGGTCTTCGTCCAGTGAGAGTGGCCGCGGTTCGGTGTATTCACCGTTGGGGGAATCGAAGCCGTGAAGCTGCCACCGTTTGCCATGCACCGTCCTTCGTCGGTGAGCGAGGCAACCAAATATCTCCGGGAGTTTGGCGATGGAGGTGTTGTCTATTGTGGCGGCACCGAGTTGCTTCTCGTGATGAAACTGGGTCTCTCGGACTTCGATCACCTGGTCGATATCAAGCGGATCCCGGGACTCGGAACGATCTCGGTGACCGGCGAGACGCTCAGGATCGGTGCTACTGCTACCCATCGGGAGATTGAGACGAACCGCGAGATAACCCAGCGCTGGCCGGGTTTGGCGGCGATGACGAGACAGGTGGCGAATGTACGAGTGCGCAACGTTGGCACACTTGGAGGGAACCTAGCGTTCGCCGACCCGGCCTCAGACCCAGCAACATTCCTTCTGGCCTCCGACGCGTTGATCGAGATCCGCAACGCCGATGGAGAGCTACGCCAGGTGCCGGTCGGTGAATTCCATGTCGGCGCCTATCAGACCGTACTTGGAGAGTCAGAGCTGATAGAGGCGATTCTGGTTCCTCAGCCAGCCGCCGGCACGACCGTGGTGCACGAGCGGATCCGCTTTCACGAGCGGCCAGCGGTAACCGTCACGGTCGCAGGGACCGTACGGGCGGGCACGATCGTCGACGTGAGGATTGCCGTTGGTTCGGTGGGCTCGGTTCCAATTCGGATCGTCGACGCCGAGGCGAGGCTGCGTGGAATTGAGCAAGATTCCCTCGAGTCGGCACTGCGGGACACCACGGAAGCCGTGGAGGCGACTGTGGATCCAGTCGAGGACCTGAACGGATCGGTGGAATATAAACGTCATCTCGCGGGTGTTCTGGCGGGGCGAGCAGCTGGGCAATGTCTGCGAGAGGCGTTCGACGGGGGAGTGGGTCCGTGACATTGGACTCGCGCAATCAGCAAGGAAGTCGGGAATGAACTTATCGAATAGTTTCCGGATCGATGCACCAATCGGCGAAGTCTGGGAAGTGCTTGGCGACTTTGGCACCGTTGCTCGCTGCATGCCCGGGGCTCAGCTCCACGAAGTACGCGGCGACGAACTCCTCGGATCGGTCACGGTACGTCTCGGACCCATGAAGGCGCAGTACGACGGGGTGGCCCGCGTTGTGGAGCAGGACGCTTCGGCTTTTCGAATGGTCATTCAGGGTTCGGGCAGGAACAAACGCGGAGGTGGGACCGCCAAGGCAACGATGGTTGCGTCTCTCGCACAAGACGCAGGCGAGTGCGTGGTGAGCGTCCAGACGGAGCTTGCGATCACGGGTCGACCAGCACAGATGGGGCAGGGACTTCTTCAGGATGTCGCCGAGCAGATAGTCAATCAGTTCGCCGAACGGCTCCAAGCGGAGTTGTCGTCGAGCCCAGAAGCGACGGAGTCGGTACCGCCGCCGAGCGAGGACGCACTCGATCTGGGTACAGCAGTGTCGGGTCCACTCATGGCGAGGGTCGGACCGCTTCTCCTAGCGGGTTCGGTAGCTCTCGTTGTCGTGTGGTGGCTGTTCAAACGGGGGTGAGACAGCGCACCGACAGAGGTCATTGCGTCGCCGGTCTCCAGCGATGCAGTGACCTCGCCACTGCGTCCCACGCAGACAAGATTTTGTATCTTGTTAGCAGTTGACTGCTAACAAGATAAGCTCTACGGTAAACAGGAGACGTTGAACTTGTGGTTACAGGTTCTTCGTCCCGGGTTCATGTCACAAGGAGGACCCAATGTCCACGAGATCTCCCGATTTCACTCTCGCCGCTGGCCCTACGACAGTGTCGGCGCGTGTTCTCGCTGCCCAAGGGTCGCCAGTCACGTATCACTATGACCCCGCATTCCTCGATCGTTTTCGTACGCTCGGCGACCTGGTTGGGAAGGTGTACGGAACAACGAACGACATCATTCTTATGCAGGGCGAAGCAGTTCTGGGGCTCGAGGCGGCCGTCGTCGCCACGGTTCGCCCCGGGATGAAGGTCATCAACTTGGCGAACGGTCCCTATGGCAAGGGGATGGGTTACTGGTTAGTTGCCCATGGTGCCGAGGTCGTCGAAGTTGAAACCGGGTTCAGGGAAGTCCCAACTCCGGAGATGATCGAGGCAGCCGTCCTGGCCAATCCCGATGCTGAGATGCTCGCCGTTGTCCATGTCGAGACACCGTGCGGCACCGTCTCCCCCCTCAAGGAGATCGGTGAGATTTGCCGCCGCAATGGCATTGTGTCGCTGGTGGATGCAGTGGCGTCACTGGGCGGCGTGGAGATTCAGCCAGACGAGTGGGGCCTCGACATCTGCGTCTCGGCGCCGCAGAAGTGTCTTGGCGGCCCGAGTGGCATGTCCCTTCTCGCGATCAGCCAGCAGGCCTGGGATCTCATTGCCAAGAACCCGAACGCACCACGTGACTCGTTCCTGTCCATTCTCGACTGGAAGAGCAAGTGGTTGGAGGGAGGCAAGTTTCCCTATACGCCATCCGTATCGGATGTGTATGGCGTCATCGCAGCGTGCGAGCAAGTTCTTGAAGAGGGTGTGGCAGAGGCAGTTCGACGGCATCGCCGTACCGCCGCGGCGAGTCAGGCCGGGGTGCTTGCCATGGGCCTCGAACTGTGGCCTAGGGATCCGGCGACCGCAGCAAATTCGGCGACCGCGGTGAAGTTGCCGGACACTCTCACCGACGAGCAGGTACGCGACCACATCCGGCACCGATACGGTGTCATGATCTCCGGATCCCTGGGTGCTGGGAACCTGGTGAGGATTGGTCATATGGGAGAGACGGCACGCAGTCTCTATCCGATCATTGGACTGTCGGCCCTCGGTCGGGGTCTCCGTGATCTGGGACACGACGTCAACCTCGGCAAGGGTATTGACGCCGCAATGGCGGCATTGAGCGACGCTCCGAACCTGTAGCCGACCACGGCATTCGGCGTCGTGACGCGGCGGCGGGTGGCCGGGCAGGAGGCACGGGTCTCTTGGCCAGGTGTAGCCGAAGGTTTCGATAGCAAAAGGAAGTGTCGAGATGAAAGCAGTTGTTCTAGTCGCACCGGGTGACGTGCAGGTTCTTACCGTTCCCGATCCCGAGATCATCGATCCAGGGGATGCGATCGTTGCGGTTCGCGAGAGCGCGATTTGTGGAGCCGATCTTTTCCCATTCCACGGCTTTACGCCTGGTTTCGAGAACGGAACGGTGTTGGGTCACGAATTCGTTGGAGAGGTTGTTGCGGTCGGTGCTGGGGTACGCCACATCCAGACGGGTCAACGGGTGGTTGCCACAAGCACGATATCTGACGGTGACTGTGACCACTGTGTCGCGGGCAGGCCGTCGCAGTGTCTCAGTCGTAGCCTCTTCGGGTATTCGGGTGTATACCCCCGCCTCGATGGTGGTCAGGCCGAGTTTGTTCGGGTCCCGGCTGCGGATCGGGTGCTCATGGCCCTCGACGACAGGGTGTCTGACGAAGCGGCAGTATTCCTTGCTGATGTACTCCCCACCGGGTATGGCGCCATCCAGCGTGCCGGCACCAGGCTGGGTGACGTTGTCGCGGTTGTCGGATGCGGTCCGGTTGGGTTGATGGCGGTGCTGTGTGCCACAAGGCTCGCGTCCCGCGTCATAGCAGTCGACACGATTCCGGCCCGCAGAGATCTCGCTGAGAGTTTGGGCGCCACGGCGGTTGCTCCTGAGGACTCCTTGGAGCTCGTCAATGAGTTCACCCGGGGGCTGGGCGCAGATGTCGTTGCCGAAGCAGCCGGGAGTGTCGGCGGGTTGACCCTGGCCCTCGGACTCGTGCGGGGCCGCGGTGTCGTTTCGGTGGTTGGTGCACACTTCGAGCCGGACTACCCGCTCGACAACGGCCACATGTTCGAGCGCGAGGTCTCCCTTGTATTCACGATCGGCGACCCGTTCAACGACCGCGCCCGCCTGCTTGACCTGATGGTCAGTGGCGTGATCGATCCGACAGTCGTCGTCAGCCATCGCATGCCTCTCAGTGAGGCCGCCGACGCCTACGCCCTCTTTGATGCACGCGAGGCGACCAAGGTGATCCTCACGTGTTCATCGTGACCTGACCAGGACCGAGTGCGGTGGTTCAGCAATCGTATGGACGATTTCACTACACCGAGTCCGGGTGGTCCGGCTTGGTTGGCCCGGCAATGGGGATGACTGCGTATCTCCGGGCGGGCAGTTCGGGCGTGGAAGGATCTTGTCGACAATCATCCACGCTATGATTACTGTTGACTGTTAACACAAGAGGCGACTACGATGCCATTTGTGACGGAGGTTCGGCAGAATGCGCGAACTTACTCGGCCAGAGGCTCGGCCGAATGGAAGGAGACTGGCAATGGGTAAACCGACCAAAATCAGATGGCGGGGGTGGCCACTTATGGTTACCGTGCTCGCCTTGGTTGGTGCGGCGTGTGCTTCAAGCACAGCTAGCACAACCACAACGGCTGCCCCGGCGGCAGCTACAACAACTGCGGCGGTCGTTGCCGCCCCGAAGGTTACGAAGGTAGCCGTCGCAGCGCCGGAGGAACCGGTCGACTTCGGCTGGAACCAGCAAGGCGTTGAGGGTGCACAGGCAGCCGCTGCGGCAGCAGGTATCGAAGTAGAAGTCGCAGGTGGATTGGGGTACGACGCCCCGACCCAGACCCTTCGACAGCTCGCTGAAACGGCGGACCTAATCTTTGCGCATGCGTCAGGATTTGGTGACGCGGCGAAGGAAGTCGCTCTCGAAACGGGCGTTCCTGTCGTTGTGTACAGCTCACCCGACGCGAGAGAACCAGGTGTTGCGGCCTTTGTGGGCACGAGCGCAGAAGAAGGCGGATACCTCGCAGGAATCCTCGCAGCAGAGACCACGATGACGGGAACCCTCGGCATTGTTATCTCCGCAGATGACTTCAACTGGAACAGGCACTCCGGCGGATTCGTCGCAGGCGCATGCTCTGTCAACCCATCAATCGATATTCTCCTGGTCCAGATCGGTGAGGCCGCCTATGGCGACGTCGAAGGTGGCACTCGCGTCACCGAGAGCGTCATTGCCGGTGGTGCCGATGTCATTCTGGGCAATGGTGATGGTTCTTCGTTCGGGATGATTCGTGCGGTGGAAACTGCCGACGCTCCCGCCGGGGCCGACAAGGTGTGGTTCATCGATGTAATCGGTGACAAAACCTCCGTCGACACCGAAAACGTGCTCCTGTCATCCATCCTCTGGGACTTTGGACCCACCTATCTGCAGGCGATCAAGGACGTTGAGGCAGGAACCTTTGGTGACAGCAACTACGTGTTGAACCTGGAGACCGGTGGTATCGCCCTCCTCAAGACTGACAACATCCCCAGTCCTCTGTGGGACCAGTTGGAGACGGCCAAGGCCGGGATCATCGATGGCAGCATCGAGGTGCCGGCAGCCGAGACCCGTGCAGAGGTCGAGGCTCTGATTGGCTGCGGAAGCTGACCACAAACGAGAGCGGGCGGCCCCGGTGCTTCGAATAGCGCCGGGGCCGCTTTCGCCTGAGGTACCGTCACTAGCGGAAGACAATCAAGAGCGAGGAGAATCGTCCCCATGGACGCTGAGGCAATCCGATCGGAGCGGGATTCCGGCACACCGCTGATCGAACTCATCGGGATCACGAAACGGTTTCCTGGCGTGCTGGCGAACGATGACATCACCCTGACTGTCGAGCGGGGTGAGGTTCACTGTCTTCTGGGCGAGAATGGTGCGGGCAAGTCAACGCTGATCAGCATCCTCAGTGGCATGACGGTTCCCGATGCGGGGATCATCCGCATCGGCGGCACCGAGACTTCGATGAATTCTCCTCGCCACGCGCTCGACCTCGGCATCGGCACCGTGTATCAACACGCAACCCTCGTGCCAACTCTCACCGTGCTTGAGAACCTGATCCTCGGGAATACTACCGGTGTGCGGCTCAACGAAGCCGAAGGTCTCAGACGTCTCGACGAGCTTGCGAGCATCCTGGGCGCCGATGTGGACCCGCACGCTGTTGCCGGGAACCTCGCGTTGGACGAACAACAGGTCATCGAGATCATCAAGGCCCTGTGGAAGGGCAAAGCCGCCCTCATCCTGGATGAGCCGACCTCAATGTTGACTCCCGCAGGTGTCGGTGAGCTGGCCAGTATGCTCCAACGGCTCAAGGGCACTGGTCTGGGGATCGTCTTTATTACTCACATGCTTCATGAAGCCATCGAGATGGGTGATCGGGTCACGGTGCTTCGACAGGGTCGCGTGGTAGGGACGATCGCCCCCGCTGAGCTGCGGTCCACCGATTCCGAACGGCTGCGGGACCGTATCGTCGAGATCATGTTTGGTGAAGAAGCCAACGAGTTGAGTGATGTGGCCGAACTCCACGTTGAGGCCTTCGAGAGTATCTCTCAGGATGAACCCGATTCCGGTGGCGGTCCTGGTGGACAAGTGCAGTCGGTCGGGGAACCGATTCTGAAACTCGAACGAGTGTCCCTAGAACCATCGCAGTCGAGCCACGGGCTCCACGAAGTCGATCTGACCATTGCCGAAGGTGAGATTCTCGGAGTCGCCGGAGTCGGAGGCAACGGGCAGAAGGAACTAGCCGAGGTGTTGGCTGGCCAGCGTCCCATCGATAGCGGCAGCATATCCCTCCGATACAACGGGGCGTTCATCCAGATCGGTCGCCTGGGAGTCCACTCGCGCCATGAGATGGGTTTGAGATATCTGAGCGATGATCGACGAGGCGAGGCGGTGGTCGGAACGATGAGTGTGGCAATCAACCTGGTTTTGAAGAGGATCGGGAAACCTCCTTTCTGGAAACGACAGATCATTCAGCACGCCGAGGTCTGGCAGCACGCCGAGGCGACAATCAAGGAGTTCGACATCCGTACCCCTGGTCCCGATACGAACATCGGGAAGCTATCCGGCGGCAACATCCAGAAGGCGATTCTTGCCCGCGAGACGGCGTCGGATCCCAGAATCGTGGTGTACAACAAACCAACACATGGGCTTGATATTCGTACCTCACTAGCGGTCCGTGAACGGATCCGTCAGATGGCTGCCGACGGAGTAAGTGCCGTGGTCATCTCGAATCATCTCGAAGAGCTTCTTGATCTCTGTGGGCGCATCGCTGTCGTGTCGAAGGGACGCATCGTGGGGATTGTCGAGAACGGACCGAACGCCGAACGCCGCATAGGGGACCTGATGGTTGGTGCTTTCGCCCTATGAAACCCACCGATACTGTGCCCCCGGAGATGACTGACGAGCACACCGTGGTGAGCGATGGGCTCGCTGGCGGACCCTCCAACGCGGACGACTCCCCTGGGATTTCACTCGGATCTTCTCGTATGGAGAAGATCCGTCGTTCGATGCTTCTGACAATTTTGCCACTTGTTGCCGCCATGGTCGTGGGTGGACTGTTCTTGCTAGCCCTGGGACGGGATCCGCTCGCGTTCTACGCAACGATGATTCACCGGGCGATTATCAGTCCCTCGGGGCTTCAAGAGACACTGATTCGTATGGCCCCACTGCTTCTCATCTCCGCTGGGCTGATCGTTGCCTTCAGCGCAGGGATATGGAACCTGGGTGGTGACGGACAGTTCATGCTTGGCGCTGCGTTGGTTGGCGGGCTCGCCGCATCATCTGCCGAAGTGATGCCGCGCGGACTCATGCTGGTGTTGATGCTCCTGATAGCCGGAACCCTTGGCGCCGTGTGGACCATTATTCCTGCCTTGATGAAGGCACGCTACGGGATCAACGAGATCATTACGACGCTAATGATGAGTTTTATCGGGGTGAATCTCGCGAGCCTGCTTGTCAAGGTCATGTTCCTCGACGACAGACCCGGTATCCAAACCCCGCGAACTCCGGTCCTGGATGTCGCCGACCGTCTGCCGACATTGTTTGGCACGCGAGTGCATTCCGGCGTGATCATCGGGGTTATCGCCGTGATCGGTGTACACATCATGATGACGCGCACCTCGCTCGGTCTTCGGCTGAAGATACTCGGTGCGAACGTGAAGGCAGCCCACCACGCTGGCCTCGGGGTCTCTAAGTTGACGGTTGCAACCTTCTTGCTGAGCGGCATGTTCATGGGGCTGGCGGGAGGTGTCGAGGTGCTCGGCGTACAGGGATTTGTCCGGGCCGACTGGAATCCATCCTTCGGCCTTGTTGCAGTTCCACTCGTGTTCCTCGCTCGCATGAACGGGTGGGTGACGATCGCTTTCGTGTTCCTCCTGTCGGTGCTCTCTATCGGTGGCGAATTGGCGACCCGTGACGCCGGTCTCCCGAACCAATTCGGGTTGCTCATCGTTGCGTTGGTACTGCTCTTCATGACTGTCGCCGAATACTTTGAGTCCAGGCGACTCCGTGGTGAACGGACGGTCTGGGCAACGATGGCGGATCGGATTCTGTCGAAGGGAGATGCGGCCGGTGAGTGAGGCCCTCATAACCGCGTTGCTCGTCGGAGCTATAGCGGCGGCGGTTCCGCTGATGCTGGCGGGTCTCGGTGAACTCATCTCCGAGCGCGCCGGTGTGCTCAATGTCGGTCTCGAAGGCATGATGCTCATGGGGGCGTACGGCGGTTTTGTTGTCGCCCTTGCTACCGGGTCGACGTGGATGGGGTTCATCGGGGGAGCGGTCGCCGGCGGGTTGGTTTCGTTGGTGATGGTGGTTCTGTGTGTGCGATGGGGTCTCGACCAAATTGTTGTCGGTATTGGAATCCTGCTCGGTGTGGAGGGTTTGACGAGTCTTCTGCACGCCGCCCAATTTGCCAACACCTACCCGAGGCTTGGCAAGGCAGCTGCACCGTCCATTCCATGGCTTTCCGACATTCCTGTAGTCGGCCGGGTCGTGTTCGGTGAGCCCTACATGGTGTATGTGACGCTCATCGCCGTCTTCGTAGCGGGGTGGGTGCTGCGCAAGACGCCGTGGGGTCTTGCGATCCGTGCGACTGGGGAGAGCCCCGAGGCGGTCGATGCCGCCGGTGTGAACGTTGTCCTCGTGCGGTCCTTGGCCACGCTGAGCGCCGGTGTGCTGGCCGGTTTGGGCGGGGCGTATCTGTCGCTCGTTAGCTCCGGGAACTTCATTCCACTGATGACCGGTGGCCGTGGTTTCATGGCCCTCGTACTCGCCATGCTGGCTCGAGGCCGTCCGATCTGGCTTGCCTTGGGGGCACTGCTATTCGGATTCGCCACTGCCTTGACTACAGCACTCCAGATTTTCGGCATCGACATCAGGCCCGAGATCGTCAACAGTCTTCCGTTTGTCGTGGTCCTTGTGGTGCTCACACTCTTCGGCCGTGACGACTATTTGCCAAGCTCGCTCGCCCTGCCATATGTGAGGGGTGAAAGGTGATCGACCGCCACTGGGTCCGTGCGAGGCGGTTGGTGCCCGCCGCGCTGGCACTCCTCCTCGTGGGTGGAGCGTGTGGTACCAGTGCTACCGGAGCCGGGGACGATGTTGTTGACGCGACCCCCGTTGCGTTCGCTTCGGGCGATGGAGCGGTGGAATACCCCGACGCTCCACGTGAAATCTCCAAACGGTGGTGGTTGATCCCGGCGGTCGCTGACGCACCACCGAGCAGTGATCCACAGGAACGGGCAGCAGCCGACGTTTTGCAGAGCTTCTTCGGATCAGACTCGGCGGAGGCCATGGCACCCGTCTCGGTCGGCCCGGCAGGAACCTTTGCTGACTTCATGATCATCATGCAAGCCATCAGTGGGCGTCACCCCATGGAAGAGGTGATTTCGCGACGGGTACCACGAATCGTCGACCGCAAGGATCTTCCCGACATGCTCGTCGATGCAGAGATCTCGGAGGATCGCAGCACCGGGTCGGGTATCGCGAATCGCACGACCTTCGATCAGTTTGTGATGCGAGTTGGCCCGGATGGGGGATTGCGCCTCGTCGAGTTCCGTCGCGATGGAGTTTGGATCTCCGAACTCGTCATCGCAGGTGACGCGGTGCGGTCCGCCGACACCGGTGGTGTGAACATCGTTGCTGTCTTGCGGTCGAGGATCGGTCGTTACATGGTCGCGGGCACTCTCGACGGGGTAGGTGCACAACGATGGTCACTCGATGATGCTCGTCTTGAGTCGGTCGACGGTGACCAACAGGCTGTCGTGCTCTTCTCCGAGATCGGCGTGACGGGACCTGATGGGCTCGCCCCATTCCTGATCACCTTTGATGACGGGGGATCTGCAGACCGCGGGGCGCAACTCATCTTGCCGCCTCTCGGCACCGATTCACCGCAGGGTCTTGTGTTTGATATGCCTCCGTTGGGTGGACCCCGTGGCGGCGACAGCTCGTAGAGATGGTTAGATACCCGGCTTGTCGCGCACAGGACTGGCCGGGTGAACAAGGAGCGGATCATGGTCTTTGATGCACACATGCATGTAGGCGACTTCCCGATGTTCGGTGTATCCCTCGACGGACCCGGGTTGCAGACAGCGATGGACGAGGCGGGGGTCGATGACGGTGTGGTGTTTCATCCCGACAATGATCTCGTTGCTCGCACAGTCAGCGAGCTCGGATCCGTGCATGCGCTCTTCTGGGCCAATCCCAGGATTGACAATGTCGTGGCCGAATGCTCACGGTTGCTCGACAGGGAGGAGTTTGTTGGTGTGAAGCTGCACCCACTTCTCGACGGATACCACCCGAACGATCCGGCGGTGCATCCCATCATGGAAGTGCTCCGGGACCAGGGTGGGGCTGCACTCATTCACTGCGGGCATCCCATCTTCACGTTGCCGTGGAGTATTGAGGAGCTGGTTGTCGAGTTCCCCGATGTTCCCGTGATTCTTGGTCATATGGGTCATGGCAACATCATCTATATCAACGCAGCGATCGACGTGGCCGAGCGGAACGCCAACGTCTATCTCGAGACGTCTGGCATGCCCATGCATACGAAGATAGTTGAAGCGGTTCATCGGGTGGGTCGGGAGAGGGTCCTCTTCGGTTCGGATGCTCCCTTCCACGACATGATGGTCGAACTGCTCAAGGTTCGAAGAAGCGGATTGTCAGACGACGATCTCGAGTGGGTTGAGGGTCGGAGCGCCGAGCAGCTCTTCCTGGGCAGATAGGCCTCTTCGAAATTCGAGCAATGTGTACGGGCCGGGACGAGGGCTGAGCAAACCCTCGAATCCGACCTTCGCAGCACGCGGGCGAACCTTGGTGACGAGCCACGGTTGGGGGTTCTCGGACCATCGTTTCTCGGTGTAGTGGTGGTCCCAGCGGTCTCGTTCGGTGCCCCCTCTGGACGTCGCGAAACATGCAATCGTCACAGCAACCGCAGGCGGTCGTTACCATCGAGTGTCGAGAGACCAGACGCTATCCGAGAGGAGTTCCGCATGTCCGGCTATTTCATTACCCACTTCACGGTCACCGACGCCACCGCCTACGATCGCTACGTCGAGGCCGTGGTTCCGACCATCCATGCCCATAACGGCAAGGTCCTTGTAGCTACGGACGATATCGAGGTCATCGAGGGTGATATGGCACACGGACGCGTTGTCGTCGTCGAGTTCCCATCGGTCGCTGAGGCCGGGGCGTGGCAAGCTTCGCCGGAATATAGGAACGCGGCACAAATCAGGGATAACGCGACGCAGACCCGCTCGATGATCCTGGTCGCAGGTTTCGAGCCCCCAGCCCCCTAACCCCCTCAATACCGTCGTTCTGGCGTCCATTTGGGCGATATATCGCCCAAATGGACGCCAGAACGGAGAGGGTGGCTCGCGGGGTCAGTTGATCCTGGGGATGTTG